>JAKPUV010000160.1 GCA_029554925.1 Candidatus Hydrogenedentota bacterium
GCGCGGCGGGCGGGGGCGGGTCTCCGGGCGCGACCTGGCCCTCATGACGCGCCAGCTGGCGGTGCTCCTGCGGGCGGGGATGCCGCTGGTGGAGGCCCTCAGCGCCCTGATCGACCAGACCAGCCGCATGCGCCTGCGCGCGGTGATCTACGAGGTGCGCGAGAAGGTGAACAGCGGCCGCAGCCTGGGCGACGCGCTTTCGGAGCACCCCCGCGTGTTCAGCATGCTCTACGTGAACATGGTGCGGGCGGGCGAGACGAGCGGCGCGCTGGAGCAGGTGCTCCTGCGCCTCGCCGACATCCTCGAGCGCCAGGCCAAGCTCCGCGCCCAGATCATCTCCGCCGTCGCCTACCCGGCGTTCATGGCCGTGTTCGCCTTCGGCATCATCATCTTCCTCATGGCGGTCATCGTGCCGCGCATCACCAAGCTGTTCGAGCGGCAGGGCCAGGAGCTGCCCGGCCTGACCAGGGCGCTCATCGCCGCCAGCGACCTTTTCGGAACCTGGTGGCCGGCGCTGCTGGGGGCCGCGGCCGGGGCGTTCTTCCTGTGGCGGCTGTGGATCTCCCGCGAGGAGGGCCGCCGGAAGTGGGACGCGTGGAAGCTGAACTTCCCGCTCTACGGCCCGCTCCACCTCAAGATCGTGTGCGCCCGCTTCGCCCGCACGCTGGGGACCATGCTCCAGAGCGGCCTGACGATGCTGCCGGCCCTCGAGGTGGTGAACACCATCATCGGCAACACCCACCTGCTCGCCCGGATGGACGACATCAAGGCGGGGGTGCGCCGGGGCCGCGACCTGGCCCAGCCCCTCAAGGAGACGGGCATGTTCCCGCCCATGATGATCCACATGATCGAGCTGGGCCAGCGCAGCGGCGAGCTCGAGGACATGCTGATCCAGGTGGCGGACACCTTCGACGAGGACGTCCGCCTGGCCATAGACGCCGTCGTGTCGCTGATCGAGCCCCTGATCATCATCGTCATGGGCCTCTTCGTGGGCATGCTCGTGCTGGCCATCCTGCTGCCCATATTCAAGATGAGCACAACCGCCGGGAAAGGATAACCCCATGGAAAAGAAACAGGCCGAACACCGCCGCGCCCGGACCGCGGGCTTCACCCTCGTCGAGCTGATGGTCGTCGTCGCCATCATCGCCATCCTGGCGACCACGGCGGGGGTGTACCTCTTCGGCGCCCTCGACGACGCCGACCAGACCAAGGCCAAGGCGGAGATCCAGGCCATGAAGTCCGCCGTCACCGCCTACATGCTCAAGAACAACCGCAAGCTGCCCAACACCCTCGACGAGATCGCGCCCTTCATGGACCCGCCCAAGGTGCCGCAGGACCCCTGGGGCAACGCCTACGTCTACACCAAGGAGGGCACGCGGTCCTTCAAGATCGTGTCCTACGGCGCCGACGGCGCCCCCGGCGGCGACGGGGTGAACGCCGACGTGTCCAACGAATAGCGGGTCCGCCCGCCGGGAACCCATCATGCCCGCCGCAACGACATGCGCCCCCGGCGCCGTCCCGTCCGCGGGACGCCACCGCGCCCGGCCCCGGCCGCGCGCGCGCGGGTTCACGCTGCTGGAGCTGTGCGTGGTGATCGTCATCATCGGCGTCATCGCGGGCATCTCCGCGCCCTACCTCGTGGACCTGGTCGCCTTCGGCGAGGTGGACGGCGAGGCGCGCCGTCTGGCGGGCTACGGCTCCGCCGTGGTGGCCGAGGCCGCCCTGTTCAAGACCCCCCTGCTCTTCCGCATCGACCTCGACCGGCAGGAGTACTACACGGTCCAGCTGGTGTACCCCGAGCCCGAGGCGGCGGACGGGGAGGAGGCCCCGGCCGACCAGGCGGCGCTGCTGCGCGAGTTCGCCAGGTCCAGCGGCCTGTCCTCCGCCGACCTGAGCAACGCGCTGGCGGGCGGGGCGTCGGACGACCCGCGCTTCCGCGGCATGCTTCCCGACGACTTCGACGCGGAGCTGGCGGACCAGCAGATGAACGACAAGTTCGGCCGCTTCGCCCGCACGCTGCTGGAGACGCGGGCGAAGAACGTGGTGCACAACGACGGCTTCCTGGACGAGATCGGCCCGCTCTTCGAGAAGGAGTTCACCCTGGAGGAGGAGGAGCCGGTGGAGGAGGAGCTGGGCGACCCGATCCTCATGCGGCGGAAGCTGCCCGAGGGCATCCAGGTCGAGAGCGTCTCCATCGACGGCGGCAAGAGCGGGCGCGGGCTTGTGGAGATCGAGGTGTCGCCCCTGGGCCTGTCGCAGCGCGTAGGGTTCCACGTGGTCAACGCCGACGGCGAGTACATGACCGTGTGGTGGGACCCCCTCTCCGGGCGCGGCGTGTCGCGCTCGGGCAAGCAGGACGTCTGACCATGCACGCCCCGGCGCGCGGCGCGCGGACAGCAGGCGGCTTCACGCTCATGGAGGTGCTCGTGGCGCTGGGCGTGCTCTCCGTGTCCCTCTTCGTGCTGGTGAGCGCGCACTACTCCGCCATGAACCTCGTGGTGGAGGGCATGGACGAGGCGGACCGGCGCATGCTGCTGGAGAGCGCCGTCGGCCGCGCCGAGGTCGCCGTCATGACGGGGAACCTGAGCGGCGGCGGCGAGTTCGGGGCCGCCCACGAGGGATTCTCGTGGTCCTTCGAGGCCGTGCCCGCGGGCACCGACGAGATGGTGCCCCTCTACCAGGTCACCGCCACCCTCACCACGCCCGACGACACCCAGTCCCTCGACTTTTTCGTCTTCAACAACACGGAGTCTGAAAGCGCCGGCGGCGGCGAGCTGACCGGCGAGTCCTCCATCAAGCGCGGCGCGGCCGGCCGGGGGGCGGGCGCCTCCGGCGCGATGGAGGGCATGGGCGCCCGGGGCTCCTCGCGCGGTTCGGGCGGATCCTCCTCCCGGGACTCCTCGTCGCGGGGCCGCTCCGGCGGCATGTTCTCGGGGGGCTCGCGATGAGCGCGCACCTCCGCAAAGAAGGGTTCACGCTGCTGGAGCTGCTGGTGGCCATGCTGGTGCTGGTGGTGATCACGGCGATCGTTCAGGCGACCTTCGCCTCCGTGACGGACACGATGGCGGCGGCGCGCGACGAGTCGGACAGGCTGCTGATGCGCCAGACGCTGCACCGGAGCCTCAAGACGAACCTCTCGTCGGTGTACGCCGACCAGGCCTGCCTCATGTCGGAGTTCGCCCTGCTGGGCGAAACCGGCGACGGGGCCTTCGGCCCGGGGGACAGCCTGCGGTTCTGCGCGGCCCTGCCGATGCCGGGGGCCTTCGCGCTGCCCGGCGAGCTGAAGGTCGTCGAGTACACCGTGGTCCCCGAGGGCGACCTCGACTGGGCGGCGATGGGCTATCCCGGCGACCCGGAGCGCCCGGCCATGGCCCTGGTGATCAGCGAGTACCCCGTGCAGCGGCAGGACGACCTCGGCGGCGACCTCTCCGGCGCGGCGGAGCTGCCGATCTCCGAGCGGGCGGTGCCGGTGGCCTCCTTCGACGTGCAGTATTTCGACGGGCTGACGGAGGAGTGGCTGACGGACTGGGACTCCCTGGCGGAGCAGCGCCTGCCGTGGGCGGTGTGGGTGCGGGTGAACTTTCCCCGGGGCGACGGCGAGGCCCCCCCGGCGCAGGAGGACGGCGGGTTCGAGGCCGCCGACCTCGACGTGATGATCCCCCTGGCGCCGGGCGCAGGGCTGACGGAGCCCTTCCCCGACCAGAACCACATGCGGGCGGTGGACTGGGCCGAGACGGACCAGAACCTCACGGAGGACGCGAAGCGTGGCGCGCGCAAGTGACACGGGCCGGAAAGGGCGCGGCGGCGAGCGGGGCGTGGCCCTGCTGCTCGCCCTCGTCTTCACGGCGGTCCTGGCCGCGCTGGTCTTCGGCTTCCTCTACGAGAGCCAGGTCACGGCGTCGCTCGTCCAGAACAGCTCGGCGGACTTCGAGGCGCTGATCGCGGCGAAGTCGGCCGCGGCCAACGGCCTGTCCCTGCTCCTCGACGACCTGC
Organism: Candidatus Hydrogenedentota bacterium; assembly: GCA_029554925.1. Taxonomy (GTDB): domain Bacteria; phylum Hydrogenedentota; class Hydrogenedentia; order Hydrogenedentales; family CAITNO01; genus JAAYBR01. The sequence continues at coordinate 3,994 of JAKPUV010000160.1, forward strand.
TGGAGACGGAGATGAACGGGATGCCCGAGGTGGACAGCCTGCTCGACCCGTCGGGGTGGGCGTCGGGGCTGCCCTTCGAGCCGCTGAACGGCGCGATGATGCGCACCAGCATCTCCGACGAGTGCGGCAAGCTCAACCTGAACGCGCTGATCTCCGTGCGCGACGACGGCCAGCCCGTGCGCAACGAGGAGCTGGTCACGGCGCTGCGCAGTTTCTTCAACCTGCGCAGCGACACGGACCGCGACCCGGTGGACGCCATCATCGACTGGCTCGACTACGACGACATGGACGCGGAGGAGCCCGAGGGCGCGGAGAACAGCTACTACATGGGGCTGGAGAACCCGTTCCCCTGCAAGAACGGGCCGATGGACGCCATCGAGGAACTGCTGCTGATCAAGGGCATCACGCCGGAGCTGTATTTCGGCGACCCCGCCCAGGAGCAGCTCCCGCTCTCCGAGTACCTCACGGTCCACGGCGACTGGGGCGGCCGCGTCAACGTGAACACGGCGCGCGAGGAGGTGATCGCGGCGGTCCTCGGCGGCTACACGGGCAACGAGGACATCGGGGTGGCGCGGCAGATCTACGACGAGGTGCAGACGCAGCCCTACGAGGACCTCAACCGGCTTTCGGCCATGCTCGGCCCCATGCTGCCCGCGGGCGCGGACCCCGGCGCCGACGGCAAGAAGCCCGGCGCGGGCAAGCCCGGCGCCAAACCGGACGCCGTCTCGCGGGCGACCAAGCAGCGGGCGCCCGAATCCGCCGCGAAAAGCGCCGAGAAGCAGATCATGCCGGAGACCTCCTTCGGCGGCGGCCGCAACGCCGCCCGGAAGCCCGGCTCCCAGAAGCCCGGCTCCCTGCCGCCCGGCGTGGTGCGCCCTAACACGGACACGGGCCGGGACAATGTGACGAACCCGCAGCTCCAGGAGCAGTTGCGGCAGCAGGACTCCGTAAGCCGCATGTTCCGGGTGAACAGCACGGCGTTCCGCATCCACGGCGACGGCATGGTGGGCGACACGCTGGCCCGGGTCGAGGCGTTTGTGTTCCGCACCCCGCTGGACGTGTCGGAGCTGGAGCGGGCGGCGTCGGGCGCGGGTGGTGCCACGGCCCAGGGCGGGAACCCGGTGCCGCTCACGCCCTTCCGCATTCTGGACTGGAAGGTCATCCAATGATTCAGGTATGGTGGCGCATCCCGGCGGGCGCGCCGGGGGACAAACACGGCGGGACGCCTCCGGCGGCCCCCCGGGGAGTGGTCTGACATGGCCTTTGGCGCGAAAGTGGCATCCATCGAATTCGCCCGCGACGAGGTGCGCGTCGCCGTGGTGCGCGCGGGCGGCCGGCTCCCGGAAATCCTGGAGACCGCCGCCGTCCCCGTGGCCTGCGAGAACCCCGACGACCGGCCCGCGGCCCTGGCGGCGGCCCTCGACGAGGCGCTCAACGCGCTGCGCCAGCGGCCCGCGGCCTATGTCCTGTGCGTCGAGTCGGCCCGGGCCACGGTGCGCAACCTGCGCGTGCCCTTCCGGGGCGCGGCGCGGGTGGCCAAGTCCGTGCCCTTCGAACTTGAGCCGCACCTTCCCTTCCCGCTGGAGGAGATCGCCGTGGACCACCTGGTCATCGGCGAGGCCGGCGGCGAGACCGACGTGCTGGCCGTGGGCATCCGCCGGAAGCACCTGGAGGAGTACACGGCGGTCCTCGACGCCGCCGGGGTGGACGTGGAGTCCGTGAGCCTCGACGTGTCGGGCCTCACCGCCCTGTGGCACCACGCCCGCCGCTCGCGCGGCGGGCTCGAGGCGGTCCTCCACCTCCGCGAGGAGGGCGCCTGCCTCGCCGTGGTCAGCGGCCGCACCCTGGCCTTCTTCCGCCACATCCCCATCGGCGCCGCCGAGTTTCTGGAGGACCCCGCGCGCATGGCCCGCGAGGCGCGCAACACCCTGCGCGCGTTCCTCGCCAAGTGGCGCGGGGGCGACGCCGAGATCGCCGAGCTGGGCCTGACGGGCGCCGAGCCCGCCCCGGAGACGCTCGACGCCTTCTCGGCCGCCCTGGGCATGCCCGTGTCGCCCGTGTGCCTGCTGGGCGGGCTGCGCGGCGGGGCCCCGGTCCTCCAGCGCGACGGCGACCTGGCCCGGTTCAACCGGTGGGAGGCCGTGGTGGGCGCGGGGGCCTGCGCGGCCCGCGGCGAGTTCGCCTTCGACCTGGGCCGCACCGAGCGCGGATGGGAGGGCACCGTGGCGGGCATGGTGTCGCACCTGCTCTTCTCGTCGTGCCTGGCCCTGGCGCTGGTGCTGGGCTGGGCCTTCTACTACCACCAGACCACCACGGCCACCCGCGCCCTGACGGAGCAGCTGCGGGCGAAGACCGCGGAGATCCGCGCCGAGACCGAGACCCTGTCCACCCAGGGCCTCGGCGAGGACGTGGACATCACGCCCTTCGCCGACCCGCCGCTGCTGGACATCATGAAGGAGATCGGGGCGCGCATGCCGGAGACGCTGGTGACGGTGACGGAGATCAAGGTGGCCCCGCCCGGATCGCGCGGCGCGTGGGTCACCATCGCCGGCGAGACCCCGTCCGCCGAGCAGTTCAACACCATGTTCGAGGAGCTCAAGAAGTCCGCCGTGTTCAAGGTGGCGGAGGACGCGAGCATCCGCCTGCAGGGGGACCGGACGACCTTCCGCATCCGGGCCTTCCGGCCGAACCAGGAGATCGAAGATGAAGCGCAGCCTTGACCGCCGGGAACAGGCCGGCCTCGCCATGGGCATCCTCGCCGTGACCCTCGTGGTCATGCTGGCCCTCTACGTGCCCGCGGGGCCGCGCAAGACGAGCCTGCGCGCGAAGGCCGACCTCCAGTCCGCGAAGGACGAGCTCCAGCTGGAGCAGATGGCCAGCCTCGACGTGCGCGACCGCCTCGAGCGGCAGAAGCAGCTCATGGACCAGCTCGCCAGGCGCAAGCCCGACTTCTCCCTCTTCTCCCACGTGGACGGCCTGCTCAACAAGCGCGGGTTGCGGTCCAAGGCCCAGCTGGAGCAGTACAAGCCGCGCAACGGCTCGGCGAAACAGCCCATGGTCCAGCTCCGGCTCCAGGAGGTGCCCCTCAAGGAGCTGGTCTCGCTCCTCCACGACCTCTACAGCGGCGACGCGCTGGTCTCGGTCTACAAGGTGGACACCATGCGGCCCGCGCCCTCCGGCAAGGGGCTCGACTGCGACGTCACCTTCATGACCATCACCTCCTGACCGGGCGCCCCGCGCCGTGGACGCCCCCGCGCGCATCCGCGTCGGCCCGGCCGGCTGGGCCTACGACGACTGGCGGGGGATCGTCTACCCGGAGGACATGCCCCGCGCCCGCCACCCCCTCACGCTGCTGTCGGAGTGGTTTGACACTGTCGAGATCAACGTCACCTTCTACCGCCTGATGGCCCCCGCGCAGACCCGGCGCTGGCCGGACCACGTCGCCGGCAACCCGCGCTTCGCCTTCTGCGCCAAGCTCTGGCGCGGCCTCACCCACGACCCCGAACCCGGCGATTTGGCCGCCGCCACCGCGCGCTTTCTGGAGGGCCTGAGCCCCCTGCGCGACGCCGGACGGCTTGGCATGCTGCTGGCGCAGTTCCCCTGGAGTTTCCGGCGCACGGAGGGGAACCGGCTCCGGCTGGCGCGCCTGGCCGACGCCTTCGAGGGCCTGCCCCTCGCCGTCGAGGTCCGCCACGACTCCTGGGACCATCCGGCGTTCCACGCCGCCCTCCGGGAGCGCGGCATCGCCCTGTGCGCCGTGGACCAGCCGGCCCTGCGCGGGTGCCTGCCGCCGTCCGGCCGCGCGACGGCGTCCGCGGGCTACATCCGCCTCCACGGGCGCAACGCCGAGCACTGGTTCCGCGAGGACGCCGGCCGCGACGACCGCTACAACTACCTCTACTCGGACGGCGAGCTCGCGGAGTGGGTCGAGCGCGCGCGGAGCATGGCGAAGAAGGTGAACGACCTGTTCATCGTCACCAACAACCACTACCGGGGCCAGGCGGTGGTCAACGCCCTGGAGATGCAGCACGCCCTCGGCGCGCTCCAGGTGGACCCGCCCCCCTGGCTCGTCCGGCACTACCCCCGGCTCGGCGCCCTGTCCGGGGGGGGGCGCGGGGTGTGACGCCGTTCCCCGCGCCGGACGGTGTTGGGGGGCGCGGATGGGGTAAGATGCGGGGATGCGGGCCGGTGGGGTCCGCGCGGGCTTTTTAACGCCGGAGCGAGGCTTTTTGGAAACGCAATCCCTGACGGCGCGGCGGCTGGCGGTGTTGTCGCTGGTGCTGCTGTTCTTCTTCGTGTCCGGCGCGTGCGGGCTGGTGTACCAGGTGGTGTGGACGCGCTGGCTGGTGCTGCTGGTGGGCGCGCGGGCGCACGCCGTGGCGATTGTGCTGTCGGTTTTCTTCCTGGGGCTGGGGCTGGGCAGCCGCTGGGGTGGGCGATTCGCCGACCGCACGCCGCGGCCCCTGTGGTGGTACGGCGTGTTTGAGGTGCTCATCGGTGTGTGGGCGGTGGGGGTGGCGTTTGCGATGGGCCCGGCGGAGGGCCTGGCGGCGGCGGTGCTGCGGGCGGCGCAGTCAAGTCCGGCGGCGGGGGTGCTGGCGCGGGCGGTGATGGCGGCGGTGCTGCTGCTGCCGCCGGTGACGCTCATGGGGGCCACGCTGCCGCTGCTGGCGCGGCATGTCACGCGGGATCCCGCGCTGGGCGGGCGGCGCGTGGGGCTGCTCTACGCGCTGAACACCTTTGGCGCGGCGGCGGGGTGCTTCCTGGCGGGCTTCGTGCTCATCCAGCGTTTCGGCTACCTGCACACGACCTGGCTGGCGGCGGCGGCGAACGCCGCGGTGGCCGCCGGGGCTTTGCTCTTGGCGAGGTTTTCCACCGGGGGGGCGGCGGCCGCGCCCGCGGAGGACGACACGCCCCCGGAGGGCCCCGAGACGGGCCGCCGGACGGCGCTGCTCCTGACGGTGGCCTTCGGCGTGACCGGCTTCTCCGCCCTGACGATGGAGGTGATCTGGACGCGCCTGCTGGCGATGGTTTTCCTCGGCACGACCTACGCCTTCACCACCATGCTCACGGCCCTGCTTTGCGGCATCGCCCTGGGCGGGCTGGCGGGGGCGGCGCTGCTCTCGCGGCGGACCCGTTTCGCCGTGCCCCTGTCAGGCGCGCTGCTGCTGCTGCTCGGGCTGTCGTGGCTGTGCATGATCCGCGCGCTCGACGGCCTGCCCGCGCGGGCGGTGGAGATGCAGGCGGCGGCGGGCAACCGCTGGGAGCTGGTCGTGCGCGGCATGTTCCTCCACGCCTTCCTGCTGCTGCTGCCGCCGGCGTTCCTGTCGGGGATGCTCTTCCCCGCGCTGGTGCGCGCGGTGTCGCGGAGCGCGGGGCGTTTCGGGCGCGACGTGGGCCGCCTCTACGCCGTGAACACGCTGGGCGGTGTGCTCGGCTCGCTGGCCGGAGGCTTTGTGCTCCTGCCGCTGCTGGGGGCGCAGCACGCCATGACCATGATGGCCCTCGCGCCGCTGCCCTTCGGGCTGGCGGTGCTGTGGGGGCGGGGCGCGCTTATGCCGCGCGCGGCGGCGCTGCTGCTGGCGGCGTCGTCGGTCCACGCGTTTTGGTCGCTGCCCGCGGACATCAACCGCCGCCTGAGCGCGTCCTACATGCCGAAGGACCACGAGACCATCTTCTACCGCGAGGGCGTGGAGGGGACCGTCGCCGTTTCGCAGCCGAAGGGCGGGACGGACGGCTCGGACCGGGTGCTGTGGATCAACCGGGTGCAGGCGACGACATCCATCGAGCGCGGCGTGAAGATGAACCGTCTCCAGGGCGCGCTGCCCCTGCTCTTCGACCGCGACCCGAAGCGGGTGCTCTTCATGTGCTTCGGGTCGGGCATCACCTGCGGCACCCTGGCGCTCACGGACTTCGAGCGGATTGACGCCGTGGAAATCTGCCCCGAGGTGCTGGAGGCGGCCCCACTCTTCGCGAAGGACAACCTCGGCGTGCTGGAGCGGCCCGGCATCCGCTTCGTCGTGGACGACGCGCGGAACTTCCTGCTCACCACGCGCGAGACCTACGACGTCATCACCTTCGAGCCCATGCCCCTCGCGCTGGCCGGGGTGTCCAACTTCTACACGGAGGACTACTACCGGCGCTGCCTCGCGCGGCTGGCGCCCGGCGGCGTCGTGTCGCAGTGGGTGCCCCTCCACAGCCTCAACGCCGAGGTGGTCGCCTCGCTGGTTTTCACCTTCACCCGCGTCTTTCCCGAGTACTGCGCCTTCTTCGTGAACGCCGACCTCTTCCTCATGGGCTCCGACCGGCCCCTGCGGCTGGACCTCGACGCCGTCCGCCGCCGCCTCGCGCGGCCCGGGCTGGCCGCCGCCCTCGCCGCCGTGGACCTCGGCGACCCCGTGGAGATCATGGGGTCGTTCCTGATGGACAAGGCCGCCGTGGACCGCTTCGCGGCGGGCGGCCGCGTCATGCGCGACGACCTGCCCTGGGCCGAGTTCATCGCGCCGCGCCTCGTCTACGCGCGCGCCGTGCCCGAGAGCCTGGAGCGCCTGCGCGGCGTGGCGACGCCGCCCACGGCGCTCATGGACCCCGCCGCCCTGTCGCCGGAGGACCGCGCGCGCCTGGAGCGCCGCCACCGGTCCCGCGTGCTCGACCTCGCCGCG
>JAKPUV010000172.1 GCA_029554925.1 Candidatus Hydrogenedentota bacterium
CATAGGCGGTCCAGGCCCACACGTTGCGGTCTATGACCGCGCGGTACACGCGCCGGGCCTCCTCAACACGCCCCTCCAGGGCGGCCATCTCGGCCCTGCCGCACAGGGCCACGGGCTCCTCCGGGTCCAGCGCCAGCGCCCGGTCATACGCCCGGGCGGCCTCTGCCGCCCGGCCCGCCGCCTGAAGGGCCGCGCCCAGGCGCGCATGGGACTCCGTGTCGTCGGGGAACAGCTCTGTGACGCCGGCAAAGGCCTGCGCGGCCTCCCCGGGCCGGTTCATTTCCATGAGAATCCGCCCGAGGAGGCGTCCGCCCCCCCGGCGGAAGGGAAAGGCGCTTGTGAGTCTTTGCGCCTGCTCCAGCGCCTTGTCCAGGCTGCGCCGGGCGAGCAGGCTGGAGGCATACTCGTGGAGCGTGAGATAGTCCGCGTCCGGGCGGTCTGCGGCGGTTTTCAGGGTGGCCATGGTGTCTTCGGGGCCCTCTGTGCGCACCGCCTCCTCCAGGGCCTGGAGCTGTTCCCGCAGCGCCTCCTCCTGCGTCCGGCCCAGCTGTCCGTGGATGCGCAGCACCTCCCGGAGCGGGGCGATGAGCCGCCCGCGCGACAGGGCGAGCGCCGCCGCGCATTCCTCAAGGGACGGCGGGGCGGGTTTGGCGCCTGTCGCCGGCCGGACCGGTGCCGGCAGGCAGTCCGAAACGGCGTCAAAGAAGGCCGCGGCCAGCGCGTGGTTTCCCTCCGGGTTGAGGTGGCAGGAGTCTATGAACAGCTCGCCCCCCGGCGTCCCATGGGGGGAGCGGTCAGCCAGCGCGGCGGCGCCGTCCAGAAAAAAGACACCCGCGTCCGCCCGCCCGCCGGCGGCCTGGGCGACCGCCTCGTTGATCGGGGTTTTTGCGCGCACCCAGTCAAACGAGTCCCAGTCCGCCGCGCGGCGGAAGCGTGTCCGGGCCTCCCCGAAGTCCCCGGTTTCCCACAGACACTGGGCGAGGCGGAACTGGAGGTCCGCATGGGTGTCGTCAATGGCGTCCGCCAGCAGGAACGCGCGCAGCGCGTCCCCATGCCGGCCTTCCTCCTGGAGCCGGATCCCCGCGTCGTACTGAAGGTCCCAGCGGGCGAGCTCCTCCGGCGAGAGCTCCCGGCAGTGGCGGGGAAAGGACGGCGACCAGTGCCTCAGGTTCGCGCCCACCGTGGAGAGAATGACCCGCGCCCCCGCGCCGGTGCCCGCATCGCGGAGGTCCTCCAAGTTCTCCCGGAAATTCCGGTAGATGCCCGGCAGGCGCGGGTCGTCCGGCGGTGGATACCCGCCGTCGCTCTGCGGCGCGGCCGGTTCCGGCGTCGGGCCGGCCAGACTCCGCATGAGCTGGATCAGGCGCAGGCCGTTCAGCCGCAGGCGCGCGCGGATCACCGGCAGCGGCGGGGGCCCCGGCGTCCGCGCAAACCCCGTTCGCAGGCCGAAGGGCCCGTGCACCTCGTTGTTGCCCATGTAGACCAGAAACAGGTCCGGATCCAGCGCCGCGCAGGCCCGGGCCGCCAGCCGCATGGCGTGGGAGTTCACCCCCCACCAGGCGGTGTTGTACACTTCGAAGCGCGTCTCGGGATAGGCGGTCCGCAGCATGACCTCCAGAAACCGGGGGAAGGAATAGTCGTAGGCCGGCCAGCCCATGGCCGCCGAGCCGCCGAACACAAAAATGCGCACCGTGTCCGCCGGCTTCTCCGCCGCCACGGCAAATTCGGGTTTCTCCCATTCCTCCGGGGTGATCCTCTTCGCGAAGAACTGCTGCAGAAAGGCCTTGTTCCGGAAGAAGACGCGTTTGCCCCCGCAGGTCCGCCCGATGAACGGCTCTGTGGACTCGCCGTACCCCGCCGCCCGGAGCGCTCCCTCGGCCCCGGCCAGCAGGCCCGC
>JAKPUV010000181.1 GCA_029554925.1 Candidatus Hydrogenedentota bacterium
CACGTGTCCGTGCGCAGAACCTCCTCCAGCATCCGGAACGACTTCCAGTCATTCACCCCCTTGGACACCGCCGCCCACGGGCCGATCGACGCCCCGTGGTCCGCAGTTCCGTCCCAGGTGGACGCGCTCTGGCCCAGCACCTGCGTCCAGACCGCCGTCTGCGGACCGTAGGTGCCGGTGCAGTCGGTGGACCACGACGGACACCCCGTGTAGGTGGTGAACAGCGCGTCCAGCTGGTTGTCGAAGTCCGACAGCACCTCGCTCAGGTGCGTGTAGTACGGCCCGTACAAGTACTGGGCCTGCGCGGCCGGTGCGAGGAGTACCCCCCCGCACAGAACCGCCATCACAAGGATGAGAGCGCGTCTAGTCATTGCCTTTGCCCTTTCTGGTTGGGGGCGGTCCCCGGGCGGGGCACAAAAGGCCTGACATTCCCCTTCACGCACGGGAAGCAACCCTTTTGAACTGACCGGACCGATGACGAGCCCACCGTTTACGAAGCCCTTTTCTACAAGTGCCTACACCACACCTGCCCACAACATAGCACCTGCATCACGTCATCGATCCTGTTTCCAGGATTCTTCCCTTGCATAGATGGTAGAACAACTTTGCCGAAAAGTCAAGTGCTTTTTTTGGCCATGCCCCCGAGCCGCCAAAACCTTTGGAATTCGGGCTTTTCAGCGCGGCGTCTTCGCGCTGACACCCGCGCTCTTTCTTCTCATTCGCCCAGTTCGGGGGTCTTTGCAGCCTCGCCACCATATATTGGGGTTCTGTCCGCATCTGCCCGGTCAAAGGAAGTGCGACAGTGCGACAAACCGGAAATTGCCGAAAAAGCCCTGTTCCAGCCTGGGAGCCGCATGAGAATTTACGGGCGACCACAGGTAGGCGAAGGGCGCTGGGGGAACTTTCCACAAGCGGGTGTGTTAAACTGGCCGCAACAAGGAGGTCTTGCATCCATGGGAAGAGGACGTCGCGGCGGCATCGGTCCGGGACGCGTGGCGCTGGTGTGCGCGCTGGCCGCGGGAACGGCGGGCATCTTCCTTTTCGCGCGGGCGGGCGGGCTGGAGGAGGCGCACCGCCGCCTCGCGGCCGCCGGACTGCTGCCCGCGGACACCTCCCCCTCCCCGTTGGCCGCCGGCGCGGCGGACAGCTCTGAACCGCCCACGGCGCACGCGACACCGGCGTCCCCCTCCAACACCCCTTCCCCGTCGGACACCAACGGGGACTCGGACGCCGACCCCGGAGGCCCCGAGTTCATGGACTCCGTGGTGGACGGCGCGGTGGCGTCCATGCTGGCCGGCCCCGACAAGGACGGCGATCCGAAGAAAGGTGCGGACGCGGCGGCAAAAGCGTTTTCCCCCGCCGGAGGAAGCCCCGACTCGGGGGCGCCGGACACTGCGAAAGACGCCGAAAGGAAGGCCAAGTCCGACGCGAAGGCGCTGGCTGCGCAGTCTGGCGCGATGACCGCCGAGGCGGTGGCGGCGATGAAGGCGGGCCGGTTTGACGAGGCGGCGGGCCTGCTTGAGAAG
>JAKPUV010000182.1 GCA_029554925.1 Candidatus Hydrogenedentota bacterium
CACGTGTCCGTGCGCAGAACCTCCTCCAGCATCCGGAACGACTTCCAGTCATTCACCCCCTTGGACACCGCCGCCCACGGGCCGATCGACGCCCCGTGGTCCGCAGTTCCGTCCCAGGTGGACGCGCTCTGGCCCAGCACCAGCGTCCAGACCGCCGTCTGCGGACCGTAGGTGCCGGTGCAGTTGCTGGACCACGACGCACACCCCGTGTAGGTGGTGAACAGCTCGTCCAGCTGGTTGTCGAAGTCAGCCAGCACCTCGCTGAGCTGCGTGTAGTACGGCCCGTACAAGTACTGGGCCTGCGCGGCCGGTGCGAGGAGTACCCCCCCGCACAGAACCGCCATAGCGAGAATGAGTGCGCGTTTAGTCATTGCCTTTGCCCTTTCTGGTTTCGGACACCGCCGGGCGCGGACGAGATGCGCGCATACACTTCCCCACACAGGGAGACACACGTTCACCTGCCATCAGCGTACCAGACGCTTGCCCGAATCTGCCTCGTTTCGGGTAAACCAAAATATGCCGTCACTTACGGCGCGGAGGAGCATCCGCACCGACACACAACAGGCCAGCGAAGCCTGTTGCTCTGATGCAATGGTACTACGAACCGGGTCAAAAGTCAAGCCCTTTTTTGGCGTCAACCGCGCCAAACATCCGACGGAGGCCGGGAAAGGCCCGTCTTTCTTCCTTCCCACACGGGGCGGTGTCTGCCCGGGCAGGCTGCCCCGGCGCCGACCTGCCCCCTTCGGATCCCTTCGGGGGTGGGGGAGCCCGCCCGGAACGACGGGAGCCCGTCCCGCGTCTTCCCCGCGCCCGGGCCGCATTGGCGCGCACGGCGGCCCCGTCTCCCTGGGCGCGCCCCCCCCGCCGCCCGCCCGCCCGCCCGCGCGCCGGAAAGAAACTTGACAGGGGCCGCCTGGCTCTGCTACGATTTGGGCACCCGTTGAGCGGGAGTAACTCAGTGGTAGAGTGCAACCTTGCCAAGGTTGACGTCGCGGGTTCAAGTCCCGTCTCCCGCTCCATTCTTTTTTTTGGGGCCGTTAGCTCAGCTGGTAGAGCAGGTGACTCTTAATCACAAGGTCGCAGGTTCGAATCCTGCACGGCCCACCATTCTTTTCCCCCGCCACGTCCTGAATACCCTTGCCAGCACTGGACGGAACGCAATTCGTGCCCTTTGCATCCCGAAGTGGTGCAAGCGCGCGCGGCTTGCCAGAATCAACACCGGATGCGATGGGTTCGCCGTCCTTTGGGGTAACGGATGGGGTAACGGCAAGCGCCGCCGCCTGGACCCCTTGCAGACTCAATGTGGTGCGCATGTGGGGAAGCCGTTCCACCGCCCCCGCCACGTCCACCAGCCCCAGGTGTGTGTAAACGTTCGCCGTCAATTCCGGCGTGCTGTGCCGCATGGCGCGCTGTGCCAGTTGCAGGGGAACGCCCGCCCGCGCAAGCATGGTGCCGAAGGTGTGTCGCAGGGCGTGAACATCCACCACCCGCCCGGAACCGTCCCGCTTCGGTATCCCCGCCGCTTCCCGGTCCGCATCAAAAACCGCTGACATCTTCGCGGGGACATCGAACAGGGGCGCTTCATCCAGTCCGCAGGGGAACGGCACCACGGACGCGCCAGGAAGCCCCACAAGGCGCGAACGCCGTTCGGACACATATTCGCCCAGTTTCGCCGCCAGCGCGCCGGGAAGGGGTATCTGTGCGCCCCGGCGCGCCTTTTCATCCTTCGCCGCCAGCACCAGGTGCGGCGGGTCCGCGTCCAGGAACACGGCCCCCAGGGTGATGCTTCGCAGTTCGCCCCAGCGCAAGCC
>JAKPUV010000183.1 GCA_029554925.1 Candidatus Hydrogenedentota bacterium
CAAGGCGCGCTGCGCGTGCGACCTGGTTCCTCTCCGCCGTCCATCCTGTCCATATGGTCCATCCCGTTCATGCCGGTGCTTGTCTTGCGGGGGGGCGCGCGGCCATAATCGGGGGTGTGCATGCGGACGCGATGAACGGCAACGGGGTGTTTTGGGAATGACGCAGAAGGGCGCGCAGAACGGCGGCGGACGGTTCCGCACGGCGGACGCACTGGGCCTGCTGGCCGTGGTGGCCGCGGCGGCGCTCCTGCGCGCCCCCGGGCTGTTCCGCGGCTTCTGGGCGGACGAGCTGTACACCCTGCGGACCGCCTCGCTGCCCTGGCGCGGCGTCCTCGCGCAGACCGTCTCCCCCGTGATCTTCTGGATCACGAAGACCGTGCTGGCGGCCTTTCCCGAGCCCCTCGCCGTGCGGTTTCCGTCGCCCCTGCCGCCGCAGTATGAGTCGGTGCCCCTGCACGCCCCCGAATGGGCGCTCCGCGCCCCCTTCCTGGTGGCCGGCCTCCTGACCGTGGCGGGCCTGTTCCTGCTGCTGCGCCGGCGCGCCGGGGGAACCGCCGCGCTGTTCGCGGGGCTGTTCCTGGCGGTGTCCCCCCTTCACATCTACCACTCTGCGGAGATCCGCTACTACGGCCTCGTCTGCCTGGCGGGCCTGGCCCTGCTTGCCGGTCTCCTCGCGCTGGAGGAGGGCCGCACGGTCCGGGGCGCGGGACTGGCCGCCGCCGCGCTCCTTCTCGGCATGCTCACCCACCTGTCCTTCGCCCTGGCCGCCGCGGCCTCCATCGCGGGCTACGGCCTGTTCGCCCTCCTGCACACCCGGCCGCCCGCCGTGATGCTGCGCCGCGCGGGGACGGCCGCGCTGGTGTGCGCCGGGGCGGCGGCGGTCTTTCTCGCCGTGGTGATCGGGGGCAGCCCCGGCCACCTGGACCGCCTGCGCGGCCTCGTGGCGCCGTCCACCGCGCAGACCGCGCCCCCGGCGGACACGGCGGACGCCGCGGAGGACCCCGTGGACGGGGCGGCCGCCCGCGAGAAGCATGTACTCTCGGCGCGGAACTACCTTGTGAACTATCTGGCCGCGCGGACCCTTTCCTGCAACGGCGCGGCCGCCGCGCTGGTGGTGGTTCCCCTGGTGGCGGCGGGCCTGGCGGCGGCCTTCCGCCGCCACCGGCTCCTCTTCTTCCTGCTGGCGGCCAACCTGCTGACCGCCGCGCCCTTCTTCCTGCTTCCCGTGGGCCATTTCTGGGCGCCCCGCTATTTCATCTTCCAGACCGTGGCGGCGGCGGCGCTCTTCGGGCTGGGCGCGGACGTGGCGGCGCGGAAGATCGCGGCCCTGGCCGCGCGGACCGCGCCCGGCCTGCGGACCGCCGCGCCGGCGCTGCTGCTGGGCGTCTGGCTGGCCGGGTCCCTCGGCCCCCTGCGGGCGGGCTGGGCGGAGAACGCCCGGTCGCACAACGACTGGGGCGCGCGCCGCGTTGCCGGGGCGCTCGCGGGACAGGTCGCGCCCGCCATGGACAAGATTGTCTACTGCAAGCCCCACAAGGGCCGTTTCTCCTACCTCCTCATCCCGCATTACCTCGGCCGGCTCGTGCCGGGGTGGGACACCGCCGGGTCCGCGGGCAGGGAGTCGTTCTGCGCGGATGTGGACGACTTCGAGGACCTCGTGGCGGCGTTCCACGGCGACCCCTTCTGGATCGTGAGCTTCAATGACAACAATGCGGACCCCGCGCTGGGCGGCCTGATCGCCGCGCGGGGCGGGAAACTGCACACCGATCTGGGCGTTGCCTCGATCTGGACCATGGGCGACCTGCCCCAGGCGGGGCCCGGCCCCTGGAAGCCCCCGGCGCGCGAGGCCGATGCGGATCTGCCGGAGGAGGCGCGCTTGGAGGAGGTCGCCGGACCCGGCGGCCCGCGCAAACGATATTCGGTCACCCTGATGCTCAACGACGCGGAGACCCCCCGCACGCCGACGGTCTTTTTCCCCGTTTGCACCGCCGCCACCGCGGGCGAATGCGCCCTGGAGCGCGGCGCGCGGCATGTGGTCCGGTTCCGCATGCGCGCGCGGGACCTGGCCCCCGTGGGCAACCCCAAGCGCACCTTCCGCGTGATGCTGGAGGGGAAGGGAAGCCTCACGGACCTGATGTACGCCACGGGCACCGCCGGCTGGCGGGAGTACACCGTGGTCTTCACCCCCGGCGCGGACGCCCCCGACGGCCTGGTGAACCCCCGGATCGGCTTCGGCAACCGCGGCGGCACCGGCACCTTCGAGATCGAGGCGTTTTCCTGCGTCGTGGAATGACCGTCCTCCCGGGAACATCGGCCAGTGTAGACGCGCCTTCCAGGCGCGTTCTTTGGGAGGGGGGCAACCCCGAAGAAAGCGGCTGGAAGCCGCTTCTACGCTGCGGCGGCCGCGGCGTGGAAACGCACGCGCTTTCGGCGCGGGCCGCCTGTGATGGTATGATGGTGCGCGCCGCGCCCGCGCGCGGCCAAACCGCAACCCCTCTTCCACGCGACGGGGAGTCTCAGAATCGTGCTTGTCCCTTTGCACATGGTGACGGTGCTGCTGGCCGGCGGGCTGGCGGGCCTGTGGGCGCGGCGCATGCTCGCGTCGCTCGGCTGGCTTTCCGGCTTTGAGTCGGGCGTCCTGCTGGTGGCCGCCGTGTGCTCCGCCTGGGCCGCCGGGCAGTTCGCGTACATGGCCGCCGTGCGCCTCCTCAAGCCGACCCGGTCCCCCGTGCCGCTGCTGTGCGACATGGCCGCCCAGTGCTGCGCCCTCGCCCTCGTGCCCTGGCTGCTGGGCGTCTCCCTCCCCATGCTCCCCCCGGTCCTTCTCAAGGTGGAGCCCCTGCTCTTCCTCGGCGTCTTTCTGGGCGCCCATGCGCTCCTGAAACTGGTCGTGTTCTTCGCCGCCCTCGACGCGCGGCCCGCCGGACGGCTGGGCGGGCTCGGGTGGCTGGCCTGCGCCGCCCTGGCCCTGGCGGGGGCCGCGGGGTTTCAGCGCGCCTTCGCGCTCACCGCCGCGGATCCGGGGGCGGCCCAGGCGGCCGACGCCGCGTGGACCCGCGTCGGCGGCACCTGGGCCGAGGCCCGCGAGGTGCCCGAGGGCGTCGGCGCGCGGGTTTTCGGCGACTACGCCGGCGAGGGCGACCTGGTGCTCTACGCGGCCCTGCCGGACGACGACGGCGCGGAGGGGGAGGGCGCCACGGCCCACATGACCGTCCGCGTGGAGCGGGGCGCCGCCGCCGCCGCCGGGGCCGCGGACGCGGGCGCCGACATCACGCCCGTGCACACCCACGAGGTGCCGCTGGAGCCGGGCAAGTGGACCGAGCTGCGCCTGCCCGCCGACGCCCTGCCGGCGAACGCGGGCGCCGTGGTCGTGGCGTGGACCGGCCGGCCCGCCGCCGAGTGGATGCGCCAGCTGGGCGTGCACCCCCCGTCGAACACGGGCCGGAAGCTGCTTGTCGCCGGGCCGTGGCGCGTCGCGCGCGGCGCCGACACCCCCTCGGTGGTGCTGCTTGCGGTGGAGGGGCTGGCGGCGGAGAACACCAGCCTCCACGGCTACCACCGGGACACCACGCCGAACCTGAAGAAGTGGGCGGAGACCGCGTCCGTCTTCGAGCAGGCGTACACCCCCGCCCCCGAGGCCGCCGCCGCCGCCATGAGCCTCGCCACGGGGCTGCACCCCCTCCG
>JAKPUV010000189.1 GCA_029554925.1 Candidatus Hydrogenedentota bacterium
CGCCAAAAACTTGACACCCGGCGCGGTTAACCGCTATGCTACCCGTCCTGTGCGGACGCAGTGTGTCCGCGCGCGTGTCTTTCTGCCGGAGACGGCCTCAGGGCCGTTTTCTGTGAAAACACCACTGAACTTGGCGCGGGACGGGTCCGCGCCGAAACGAAGGACCATCGGAAACAGACATGGCGAGATATCTCGGACCGAAGCACAAGTTGAGCCGCCGCATCGGGAAGTGCATCTGGGGCAAGCCGAACAGCCCCGCCGCGAAGCGCCCCTATCCGTCCGGACAGCACGGGCCGAACCTTCGGCGCAAGCTGTCGGTGTACGGCACGCAGCTGCTGGAGAAGCAGAAGCTGCGCATGTACTACGGCGCACTCATGGAGAAGCAGATGCGCCGGATCTTCGACAAGGCGCGGCGTCTGGGCGGCAACACGGGCACCAACCTGATGATGCTGCTGGAGTCGCGGCTGGACTGCGTGGTCTGGCGGATGGGCTTCGCCCCGACGATCTTCGCCGCGCGCCAGCTGGTCACGCACTGCCACATCCTGGTGGACGGAGAGAAGGTCAACATCCCGTCGTTCCAGGTGAAGGCGGGGATGACCGTCGCGGTGCGCCCGAAGAGCCGCAAGATCCCGATGATCATGGAGGGCGCCGAGCACCCGCCGGTGCAGATCCCCGAGTATCTGGACCGGGCGCCCAAGGCCTTCGAGGGCAAGATGACCGCCACGCCGAACGCGGCCACGATTCCGTACCAGGTGGACACGAACAGCATTATCGGTTTCTACTCCCGGTAATCCGGTTCCCCATGCGTACTCTTCCTGGCGGACCGCGCCATCGGCGGTTCGCCAGTGTTTTTTTTGCGATGGAAGGGACGTTTCCCGGCGCCGCGCGGCGCGGGGCAGGAGCTGAGAAGACATGAGCATTGAGGTCGTCGTAGGAGCCAACTGGGGGGACGAGGGCAAGGGGCGGATGGTGGACTACCTGGCGCAGGACGCGGATTTCGTGGTCCGGTTCCAGGGCGGGAACAACGCGGGCCACACGGTGGTCAACGAATTCGGCGAGTTCAAGCTGCACCTGCTGCCGTCGGGTGTGTTCAACCCGAACGTGGTGAACATCCTCGGGCCGGGCATGGTGATAGACCTTAAGGGGCTGGCCGACGAGATCGCCAACCTGAAGGCGCGGGGCATCACGCCGAACCTGCGCGTGTCTGACCGCGCGACGATCTGCTTCCCCTTCCACCGGCTGGAGGATGGGTGGGAGGAGGACCGGCTCGGCAAGAACGCCTACGGGTCCACGCGGCGGGGCATCGCCCCGGCCTACGGCGACCGCACGATGAAGAAGGCGATTCAGATCGGCGAGCTGCTGTATCCGGAGCGCTTCAGGGAGCGGCTGGCGGCGGTCTGCGAGTGGAAGCTCCAGAAGGCCGAGCGCTTCTACGGGCGCACGGGCGAGTTCACCTTCGAGGAGATGCTGGCGTGGTCGGAGGCGGCGGCGGAGACGGTGGCCCCGCTCATCTGCGACACGTCGGTGCTGCTGGAGGAGGGCGCGCGCGCCGGGAAGAAGATCCTCTTCGAGGCGCAGCTCGGCACCCTGCGCGACCTGAGCTTCGGCATCTACCCCTACACCACGTCGTCCTGCACGCTGGCGGCCTACGCCCCCATCGGCGGCGGGCTCTTCGGCCGTCCGGCGGACCGCGTGGTGGCGGTGGTCAAGGCGTTCTCGACCTGCGTGGGCGAGGGGCCCTTCGTCACGCTCATGGAGAGGGAGCTGGCGGACCAGCTGCGCGAGTCGGCCAAGGAGTACGGCGCGGCCACGGGCCGCCCCCGGACCATCGGCCATTTCGACGCCCTGGCCACGCGCTACGGCGCGCAGGTGCAGGGGGCCACGGAGATCGCCCTCACCAAGCTGGACAGCCTGACCGGCATGCCCTCGCTGAAGATCTGCACGCACTACACGCACGAAGGGAAGGTGTACGACCGGTTCCCGCTGAACGCGGTGCTGGAGGAGGCCGCGCCGGTGTACGAGGAGACGGCGGGGTGGTCGGAGGACATCTCCGGCGTCCGCGAGTTCTCCGCCCTGCCCGAGGCCGCGCGGAAGTACGTCCTCCGCATCGAGGAGCTTGTCCAGTGCCCCATCCGCTACGTGTCCGTGGGGCCGGAGCGCGAGGCGCTGATCGACCGGGGGGCGCGCGGCTGACGCCGTCCCGCGGAACACGCGCATGGCTGACACAGGCATTCCATTTCCCCCCCTCGGCGCGGCCGCGGCCCTGGCCGCGGCGCTCCGGGAAAAGGGGCGCCGCGCCGCGCTGACGGGCGCGTGGGGCTCCGCGAAAACCCTCGCGGCGGCCCAGGCCGCCGAAGCCCTCGGCGCGCCGCTCTTCGCCGTGGCCCCCGGGCGCGTGGAGGCGGAGGCGCTTTACGACGACCTCTGCACCCTCTTCGGCGAGGAGCGCTGCGCCCTTTTCCCCGCGTGGGAGGTGCTGCCCACGGACCTCATGAGCCCGTCGGACGACATCGTGGCGGAGCGCATGAACACGCTGGAGCGCATGCTGGCCGCGCGCGACGCGGGCGCGCCCCTGCACGTGGCCGCGCCCCTGCGCGCGGTCATGCAGTACGTGGCCGACCGGCGCCGCCTGCGCGAGGAGACCCTCACCCTGCGCGAGGGGGAGGAGCACGACCTGGACGACCTGCTGGCGCGCCTGGTGAAGCTCGGCTACGAGCGCGACGTGATGGTGGAGCGGCGCGGCGATTTCAGCCTGCGCGGCGGCATCCTGGACGTCTTCCCCATCTCCGCCGAGCTGCCCTTCCGCCTGGAGTTCTTCGGCGACCGCATCGAGTCCATGCGCCTCTTCGAGCCCGAGACCCAGCGCAGCGCGGGGAAGGCCGTCTCCGTCATCCTGGCGCCCCGGTCGGAGAAGGCCATGCTGGCCGAGGGCCTGCGCGCGGGGCGCCACAAGACGGCCCTCACGGAGTACCTGCCCGACAACACGCTGGTGCTCGCGGACGAGCCCGTGTCCCTGGCGGAGAAGGCCGCGGAGATCGCGGAGCAGTCCCGGAACAACCCCTTCTTCATGTCGCCGGAGGACCTGGAAAAGCGCCTGGGCGCGTTCCGCCGGCTGGACGCGGCGCAGTCGCCCTTCGACCCCGTGCCGGGCGTGAAGCCCGTGCGCATGGCGACGCTTTCGGTCATGAACTTCAGCGGGCGCGGCCCGGAGTTCTGGGAGCAGATGCGGCGCTGGGAGCAGGAGCGCTACGCGGTCACGCTGTTCTGCGTGAACACGGGCGAGCAGCGCCGCCTGCTGGAGCTGCTGGAGGAGCAGGGGTTCCAGCCCGGGCGCTACGGGGACTTCGACCTGCGCGTGCGGGTGGGGCGGCTGCGGGCGGGCTTCGTTTCGCCGGCGGACCGGCTGGCCGCCCTGAGCGAGGGCGAGATCTTCGGCCGGCACTACGTGCGGCGCCGGCGCCGCCGCTTCGAGGCGGGGGCCGCGGTCACCCAGTTCAGCGACCTGAAAGCGGGCGACTACATCGTCCACGAGGTCCACGGCGTGGGCCGCTACCTGGGCCTGAAGCGCTTCGCCGGGAAGGCGGGCGACTACATGGCCCTCCAGTACGCGGGGGGCGACACGGTCTACGTGCCCATCACGCACATAGACCAGATCCAGAAGTTCGCGGGCGGCGAGGGCGCGCTGCCGAAGATGGACCGCATCGGCGGCGCGAGCTGGGCGCGGCGGCGCGAGCGCGTGAAGAAGGCGGTCCGCGAGATGACGGACGCGCTGGTGCGGCTCTACGCCGCGCGGGAGACCGTGCGGGGCCACGCGTTCGGCCCGGACACCCCGTGGCAGCGCGAGTTCGAGGACGCCTTCGAGTACACCGAGACGCCGGACCAGGCGCGGGCCATCGCCGAGGTGAAGCGCGACATGGAGTCGCACCGGCCCATGGACCGGCTCATCTGCGGCGACGTGGGCTACGGCAAGACCGAGGTGGCGCTGCGGGCGGCGTTCAAGGCCGTCATGGACGGCAAGCAAGCCGCCGTGCTCGCGCCGACGACCGTGCTCGCCCAGCAGCACCACAACACCTTCCGCGAGCGCATGGCCGACTACCCCGTGCGGATCGGCCTGCTCAACCGCTTCCGCACGCCCGCCCAGATCCGCGAGACGGTCCACAAGCTGCGCGACGGCGAGCTGGACATCGTCATCGGCACGCACCGGCTCCTGTCGGAGGACATCGCTTTCCGCGACCTGGGCCTCGTCGTCATTGACGAGGAGCAGCGCTTCGGCGTGGCGCACAAGGAGCGGCTGAAGCAGATGCGCACGCATGTGGACGTGCTGACGCTCTCGGCCACGCCGATCCCGCGCACGCTCCACATGTCCCTCATCGGCATCCGCGACATGAGCGTCATCAACACGGCGCCCAACGACCGCCTGCCGATCCACACCTGCGTGGAGGCGTGGGACGCCAACCTGATCCGCGAGGCCGTGGAGCGCGAGCTGGCGCGCCAGGGCCAGGTCTTCTTCCTGCACAACCGGGTGCAGACCATCGAGAAGGCCGCCGCCTTCGTCGGCAAGCTCGTGCCGCGCGTGCGGGTCGGCGTGGGCCACGGCCAGATGCCCAAGCACGAGCTGGAGGAGGTCATGACGGCCTTCGTCAACCGCGAGCTGGACGTGCTGGTCTGCACGACCATCATCGGCTCGGGCATTGACATCCCCAACGCGAACACGATCATCGTGGACCGGGCCGACCATTTCGGGCTCAGCCAGCTCTACCAGATCCGCGGGCGCGTGGGCCGCTACAAGCACCGCGCCTTCGCCTACCTCCTCGTGCCCGGCGACCGCGCCCTCACCGAGGACGCCCAGCTCCGCCTCAAGGCCCTGGAGGACTTCTCCGCCCTCGGGTCGGGCTACCGCATCGCTTTGCGCGACCTCGAAATCCGCGGCGCCGGCGACCTCCTCGGAGCGGACCAGGCCGGCCACATCGCCGAAGTGGGCTACGAGACCTACCGCCAGCTCATCGAGGACGCCGTGGCCGAGGCCCGCGGACTCCCCGCGCGCCGCCGCCAGCTCCCGCCCCTCGACGCCCCCGTGGACGCCCACATCCCCGAGGACTACATTCCCACGGGACAGCAGAAGATGACCATGTACCGGCGGCTGGCGGGCGTCGGCTCCGTCGAGGAGCTCCGCGAGCTGCGCGACGAGCTGCGCGACCGCTTCGGCCCGCCGCCCGCGCCCGTGGACCGTCTGCTCCAGGTGATGGAGGCCCGCGTGCTCGCGCTGGACGCGGGGGCGTCCGCCGTCCGCGTTGGCCGCGCCGAGGTCTTTGTGGCGTTTGAGAGCGCCGCGATGCTGCCCCAGGCCGACGAGGCGCGGCTCCGCCGCCTTTTCCAGGGAAGACTCCGCCTCGACCTCCACGACAAGCCCGCCGCCGTGCTCACCCTGCCCGCCGCCGCCGACCCCCTCCGCGAATGCCTCGGCTTCCTCCAGATTCTCGCCCGCGAGCGGGTCGGCGGGGAGGAGGACGGCGAGGACGGGTAGGCCGCAGCGTCTCCCGACATTCGCCCCGAAAGCCGGGCTGGAGCCCGGCGATCCCAGGGTGCGCTGGATCCAAGGTCTTCGCGGAGCATGACGGTCCCGGGATGTCCGTCCCGTCGCGCCTCCTGGGAGCGCCAGGCTCCAGCCGGGCAGGATCCTGGCCACCGCCCACATCCAGGCATTGCTCCAAGAAGGCGGAAGGGGGGCGCGGGTCAGAATGCGACGAGGACGGGTTCCGTGGGGGGGGAGGCGTTTCCTGCGGCATCGCGGGCGCGGACGGTGTAGGCGCCGGGCATGGCGGCGGTGTAGACGGGGAAGGGCGTGGTGTCCACGGGCTCGCCGTTGAGCAGGACCTCGTAGGAAAAGACGCCGCAGTTGTCGCGGGGGACGGGCCAGGAGAGGGTCGCGCCCTTTTCGTCGCGGCCGGCGATGACTACCCGGCCGGGGGTGTCGGGGGCCTGGACGTCCTGTCTGCCGATGAGGAAGACGCGCGCGGCGCCGTTTATGCTGACGCGCAGGGAGACCGTGCCGTCCTTGAGGACGGGCTCCACGGGGACGAGGCCCGCCGCGGTGACGGCGGCGGCGCGCTCGGGGGGCACCCAGCCGGGCAGGGGGAAGGAGACGGTGCCGCTGGAGGATTTGAGGGTGTAGCTGCTGCGGAAGGGGAACAGGCCTGTGGTGTAGTTGTTGTTGAGCACAACGACCACGACGGCGTCGCGGGAGATTAGGAGCCGCCCGGTGATTTCCGGGTCGTCGCTTGTAAGAGCGGCGAGAGGCTCGCCGTAGAAGCACAGGGTGCGGACGGCGTTGAAGGCGCGCACGGTGTTTTCGGCGGCACGGATCTGTTCGGGGTGGTCGCGCTCGTAGTCGGGCCCGTACTTGAACCAGAGGATGCCCTTTGCGCCGCCCATCACGTGGGACCAGAACTGGTGCTTGACACCCCAGTTTTCGGGCTGGCGCCCCCACACGGGCGCGGCGAGCTGGGCCCAGGTCCACATGCGCACCGGCTCGGTGTTGGCCTTGAGCTGGTCCGTGTACTCGAGGGCCTCCTCGAGCCGGGCGTGGCGCGTGATGCCCGTGCGGGGGATGGCGTTGGGCGCGTGCATGACGTAGTGGTCCATGCAGGCGATGTCGGCCGTGGGGCCGTACTCGTTGAAGCCGGACATGCTCATGAGGTTGAGGTAGGCGGGGGTGTCCGGGTCGTGCCGCCAGTAATCCAGGGTGTGGTCGAGCATGCGCGCGGCGGGGATGCCGTGGAGGTCGGGCTCGTCGCGCACCATCCACGCGGCGATGTGGGCGGCCCCGGCGCGCGCGGCCACCTGTTCGGTGTCGGGCTCCTTTTGGGGCGGGTCGCCGGCCTGGCGGGCGCAGATGTTCAGTGTCCGGATGTGGTAATTGGCGAACATGGCCTCCTGCGCGGGCCAGTCGGTGTAGCTGACGCAGGCGTCGATCCCGAGGCGGCGGGCGTGGCGCTGGCCCCCGGGCGACTGGATCATGTTGCTGCTCCAGGTGCCGATGGGGAACTCCGCCGCCGT
>JAKPUV010000190.1 GCA_029554925.1 Candidatus Hydrogenedentota bacterium
GCCCTAGAACCCCATGATGAGGGGCGGGGGCGCGTGGAGGAGGGGTGGGGCGTCGGCGGTGGCGAACCAGTGGCGGAGGACGGCGCAGCGGTCGGCGTCTATGAGGTGGTCGCCGCCCTTGTCGAAGAGGACGCGGCCGCGGGCGCCGAGGGTGTAGGTGTGGGAGGCGTACTCGGCCTCGCGGTCGGGACAGGGCGGGAAGACCAGGGTGCGCTCGGCCATGCGCCGCCGGAGGAGGTCGGTCATAAACTCCTTGGTGTGGCGGCGGGCGGGGGTGCCGTCGGGGAGGGTGGCGGTGTCGAGGACGCCGCCGAAGTCGTAGGCCTGGACGCGGGCGCACCAGTCGCCGCCGAGGGCCATGAGGCGGTGGGCCACGGCGCGGCCGTTGTTCCCGGCGTCTATGCCGAGGCCCGCGAAGCGCCAGCGGCGGTCGAGGTCGAGGATCACGGACTCCTGGCGGGCGTAGTTGACCCCCTCGAGCCGCAGGCGGAACACGCCCACGAGGTGCGGGGAGGCGTCGCGGTAGATGACGAACTCCGACGGGTCGCGGGCGTAGCCGAGGTCCGCGCCGAGGTAGTAGGGCCCCGGCCCCGGCGGGGGCGGCGGCGCGAAGGGCTCGTCCTCGCGCAGGACGCGGTCCGGCGCGCGCAGGGACGGGTCCACGCAGGCGAGGTAGTCCTCCAGGGAGAACACGGCGGCGGAAGGCTCGCCGTGGAGGCCGAGGACACGGTGGAGGTAGCCGGGGGAGGTGCGGCCGCCGTAGAGCCGGACGAGTTCGGCGTCCTTCTCGGGGGTGAAGTCGGGGTTAAGCGAGCTGGGCCAGTGGTGCCGCTCGACGGAGGGGTCCTGCGTCATGCGGTAAAAGGTGTTGCGCAGGCCGTTGGGCACGCCGTAGACCCAGCGGCGTCCGCCGCCGTTGAGCGACTGGAAGAGTTCGGCCCAGGAGGTTTCGGCCATCTCCTGCGCCTCGTCCACGATCTGCCAGTCCACGTGCATGCCCTGGAAGTTGACCCCGCGCGGCCCGGCGATGCGCCCCCAGAGCTGGAACCCGTTCTCAAAGCGGAAGCTCCACGACGGGCTCCGGCGGCACTCGGCGAGGAGTTCGGCGAAGAACGGGGTGCCCGTAAAGCGCCGGTGCAGGCGGTGCATGAGGGGAGACAGATGGTTCTCAAACTGCGTGGCGATCATCATCTCCGTGCCCGGACGGTGGACGGCGGCCCAGCACGCGGTGATCTCGATCTCGGCGGTCTTGCCCACGTCGCGGCCGTCGCAGTGGACCTTGCGCGCCGCGTCCGACTCCAGCGAGGCCCGC
>JAKPUV010000193.1 GCA_029554925.1 Candidatus Hydrogenedentota bacterium
GCCCGGCGGCTATGCGGCCGAGGCGGCGGCCCCTCCCGCCGCCCCCGCCCCCGCGCCGGAGGCGGCCCCTGAAGCCGCCCCCGAGGCGGCCCCTGCGGCGCCTGAGGCGGCACCGGAAGCCGCGCCTGCGGCAGCTGCAGACCTAGAGTGGGAAAAGGTCGAAACCAAGACGATTACCGGAAAAGCGCAAATCTGATCGCTTTGCCCTAAGACACCCCTTGCCCCCGGCGGCCTTCAGGCCGCCGGGGGTTTCTTTCTCTCCGCAGGTCCGCCCCCCCTGGGATTGCTGGGCCCCAGCCCGGCACAGCGCACTCCCATGGTTCACATTGTCCATAGCGTCCATAGCGTCCATAACGTCCATGGACACTATGGACGTTATGGACACTATGGACGAAGAGGACCGGGACTCCCGCACACGCGTGTCGTGGTGCGCGCCCGCTTTGCATTCTCCCCGCCGGGATTTGCTACACTCTGTGCGGCTGTCCGGCGCGTCGCCGGCGAACGCTCCCGACCGGGAGAAGGAGAATCAAGATGAAGCGCGTTGCATTGACCCTGGCCGTTATTCTTTTCGCCGCCGTCGTGGCCGGATGCGCGACCACCAAGAAGCCGTCGGACGACGAGATGATCCAGACGACCATCGCCGCGTGGTCCGCGGGCCTGACGGAGAAGAACGTCGAGAAGTTCCTCACCTCCATCTCCGAGGACTTCGCCTCGGACCAGGCCGAGGACAAGGCGACGCTCGGCGACTTCATCAAGGACGCCATTGACGCCGGTTACCTCGAGGAGGGAGAAGTCACCCTCGCCGACGCCCAGTACAAGAAGGAAGGCGACACCTGCACGGTGTACCCGGTGGACCTGGCCAGCGCGGCCGGCTCCGTCAGCGTCGAGCTGGTGCTCACCAAGAAGGACGGCAACTGGCTGATCACCGCCATGTCGGTGGACGGACTTTGATCGTCCCCACCGCCGGATTCCGGCGCTGTTGAAGACATAAGACGGGGCGCGGTCCGGACGCGGTGTCCGGGCCGCGCGCCCTTGTTGGGACACTTTCCCGCGGGAGACTTGCCCCCATGAAAATCACCGTCGTCGGCACGGGCCACCAGGGCCTGGTCACGGGCACCTGCCTCGCCGAAACCGGGCACCAGGTCGTCTGCATGGACCGGGACGCGGACCGCGTCGCGCGCCTGCGCGCGGGCGAGGTGCCCATCCACGAACCGGGCCTCGAGGAGCTGCTGGTCCGCAACATCGAGGAGGAGCGCCTCTCGTTCACCACGGACCTGCGCCAGGCCGTGGCGGACTGCCTCATGATCTTCCTGTGCGTCGGCACGCCGGTGCGCGAGGACGGCGAGGCGGACATCTCGAACGTGCTGGTGGCGGCGCGCGAGGTGGGCGGGGCCATGACGGGGTACAAGATCCTGGTGAACAAGACCGCCAGCCCCCCCGGCACGGCGGAGGAGCTGGAACGTCTGCTGCGCGAGACCAGCGGCCAGCCCTGCGACGTGGTGGCGAACCCCGACTTCATGAAGGAGGGCACCGCCATTGACGACTTCCTGCGCCCCGACCGCGTCATCATCGGCTGCGAGGACGTCCGGGTCCGCGAGATCATGCGCGAGCTGTACAGCCCCTTCGTGCGCACCGGCAAGCCCGTGCTCATGATGGGCCGGCGCAGCGCCGAGATGGCGAAGTACGCCACCAACCTCATGCTCGCCGCCCGCATCTCCCTCATGAACCAGGTGGCCGACATCTGCGAGGCCTGGGACTGCGACATCGCCGAGGTCCGCGAGGCCGTCGGCGCCGACGGCCGCATCGGGCCGACCTTCCTCTTCGCGGGCATCGGCTACGGCGGCGCGGGCCTCCCCCGCGATGTGGCCGCGTGCATGCGCCTCGCCCGCGAGAAGGGCGTGCCCCACGAGCTGGTCGCCGCCGTGAAGGAGGTCAACGACCGCCGCCGCACCCAGTTCGTCGAGCGCATCCGCGCGCACTTCGGCGGCGACCTC
>JAKPUV010001334.1 GCA_029554925.1 Candidatus Hydrogenedentota bacterium
GTGATGTCGCGGGTGACGGTCTCGTTGAACAGGTTGCCGCCGCCGGGGGCGGGCGCCTCGGCGGGCACCCGGCCGCGCAGCCCGATGCCCACGTCGCTGAACGACGCGCTCAGGCTGATCTTGTGGGGCGAGTCGGGCGCGGGATGGCGGGCCACGAGGCGGTCCTGCTCCCCCGCGCGCGAGAGGTCCAGGTCGCTGGTGAGGGTGCCGTGGAGCACCGTGGCCGTGAGGTCCGGGGCGACGGCGGGGTCCAGCTCCAGCTCGGCGGTGCCGCCGTCCAC
This sequence comes from Candidatus Hydrogenedentota bacterium, assembly GCA_029554925.1. GTDB lineage: Bacteria > Hydrogenedentota > Hydrogenedentia > Hydrogenedentales > CAITNO01 > JAAYBR01. The sequence continues at coordinate 282 of JAKPUV010001334.1, forward strand.
GGTGAGGGTGGCGTTGAGCGCGGCGCCGGGCTCGGCCAGCCGCAGGCCGCCGCGGAACACGCCGACCTGCAGGTCGCCGGAAATGCGGCGCAGTTCGGCGCGCGAGCCCTCGAGCTGGAAGACGCCGCCCTGGGCCAGGTCCTCGGCGATGACGGGGAACTCGCCCTGGGCGCGCACGCGCACGACGCCCCCGGCCCGGCGGATCTCCACCGCGCCGTACTGCGCCTCGACGGCGGCGCGCCCGCCGACGCCGTCCATGCGGACGTCGCCGAAAAAGTTGTCCACCACGACGCTGGCCTGGCGGGGCACGGTGACGCGGTAGTTCACCGCGATGACGACGCGGCCCTTCTCGCCGCGCGTCTCCGGGAGCGCCGTCTTCACCTGCACCACGTCCTCGCCGGCCTGGGTCTGCACGGCGATGGCGGCGAGCACGCGCTCCGCCGTCTCGGGGGTGTCGGCGCCGACGGAAATCTCGGCGGCAACCTGCACGATGCGCTCGTTCCAGGTGTCCACCCGGATCTCGCCGAAGGCGCCGGAGAGGGAGACCACGGGCGAGGGGCCCGTGGGGTGGCGCTCCTCGAGGGCGCGGGTGCGGGTGTGGCTGGAGGCGGCCGGGCCGCCCAAGCCCAGGGAGGAGCCGATGAGCTGGTCGGTGGCCTGGCCGAGGGAGTCCATGCCCCGGGCGACGCCCTCGAGCCCCGTGCGGAGCTGCTCGACGATGGCCCCCTGCGCGGGGACGCCGGGCGCGCACAGCAGCGCCAGCAGCGCGAGACAGACGGCGCGGGCGGCGGGGCGGCTCATGGGTTCGGGGTGGGCGCGCATGCGGCCCCCCTAGAGCGTTCGTTCAATGAACACGTCGCGGAGGCGCTGCTCCTGGCGGCCAAGCTGGTTGCGCACAAGCTCCATCGCGCGGGGGCAGCCGGGGTTCCGGTCCAGGGCCGCCAGCGCGGCGTCCAGATCGCGGCCGGCACCCTCGAGGGCGCGCAGGCGCTCGCGCTCCTGCGGGGACTTCGGCGCGGCGGCGGCGCGGGTGAGCGACGCGGCCATGCGGGCGAGGTCGGAGGCCTTCCGGCGCAGGTCCTCGGCCCGCACGGGGACGGAGGGGGCGGCCGCCAGGGCGGGGGCCCTTCCGGTGCGGGCGGAGGCGGCCGACGCCTCGCGGAGGGCCACGGAGCAGACGGCCACGGCCAGCGCGGCCGTGAGGGAGGCGCAGGCCACGCCGAGCACCAGCGCGCGGGCCAGGGCCGCCGGGCCGCGGCGGCGCGTGTCGGCGGGCCGGGCGTGGCGGACGGAGCGGGCCTCGCGCAGGATGGCGCCCGCCAGGTCGCGGTTGGGGTCCTGCGCCGTGGCGGAGGCGGTGATCTCAAGGCTGGTGCGGATGGCGGCCAGCTCGGCGGCGCAGCGCGGGCATTCGGCGACGTGCGCGGCGACAGCTGCCGAGACGGGCACCCCGCCGTCCACAAGGGATTCGGCGTGGGCCACGAGCTGCGCCCGCGCCGGATGCCGGTAAACCGCCTTGTCAAACGACATGTTCATGCCGCCGCCGCCTCTTCTCTCAGTGGAGATAGCCCCTGAACCGCTCCAAGTGGGGGCGCAGCGCCTGCTCCGCCCGGGCGATGCGCGATTTCACCGTGCCCACCGGGCAGTCGGTGATCTCCGCGATCTCCTCGTAGGAAAGCCCCTGGAAACGCTTGAGCACGAAGGCCTCGCGGTAGTGCTTGGGCACCTGCCGCAGCGCCTCGTTCACCGCCTCGGACACCTCGGCGCGCGTGCTCGCCGTGAACACGCAGGCCCGGTCGTCGCCGACCGCGTCCAGGGGGCTGCCGTCGTCCTCGTCCGCGTTCGACCCCCACCACGACAGGCTGAACAGGCGCGGGCGCCGCTTCTGCTGCGCCCACTCCTTGTAGACCATGTTCGACGCGATCGTGTAGAGGTAGGTCGAGAATTTCGCCGTCGGGTAGTAGCGCCCCGCGTTCTTCACCAGGGCGATGAACACCTCCTGCGTCAGCTCCTCCGCCACGTGCCGGTTCTGCACCATCCGGTAGACATAGTTGAAGACCGGGCGGTTGAACCGCCGCACCAACTCCTCGAACGCCGCCTCGTCGCCCTCCCCGTGCAGCAGCATCAGCTCCTCGTCGGAGCGCTCCGCAACGGGCACCGCCTCGCCCACGGGCCGCAGCAGGGGGGCCGCGCCGGGGAACCGTGCTATGTTTTCCGCGTGTTCGTTCATGGCCGTCTTCCGGTGGAATCCGAGGATATGCCTTTAAATATCCGGCGTTTCGGGAAAAAGTTCCCACCTTCCGGAAAAAATCTGCGGCGCTCCGGTCGGATTCCTGTTGGTTCGTTATTTTCACACATTCCACCGCCGGGACACAACCGGACGGCGGGACGGCGGACTTACTCCTCGTATTCCCGCAGATGCTCCGGTGGCGACATGCGTCCCAGCGCCCCCGTCAACAGGTCCACAATCAGCTGATTTCGCGGCACCCCCTCCATCTTCGCCGCCATGCCCAGGGCCCGGTAGACGTCGTTGGGCAGCCGGATGGTCAGCCGGGTGGACTCAAAGTCCTCGTCCCCGTAGCCCGCCGCATAGAGGGGCTCCCCGGAGAGGTCCACCAGATCCTGCTGCACCGGCGCCGCCATCAGCGGCCGCTTTCCGGCAAAGGACGGGAACACGTCGTACAGAATCTCCACGTTTGACATCCCTTCTTGAATGCGTTTTGCGATGGCCGAGCGGCCGCCGACACTGCGGAAGAAGCGCACCATGCCCTGGGGGGTGATGCGGTGTCCGGACTCATGCACGAAGGCGACAGCGGCGTCGCCCTCCAGCTGGCGGCGCACGGTCTCGAGGATACGGTCAAGTTTTTCGAAGGTCTGTTTGTCCATATATGGGGGCCTGCCGGGGCCAGCACTCCATCCCTAGTATAATAAATTGTTGACAAAAAAGCAAGGGGGCTGCGCAAACTGACAGGAAAGACCTGCCACCGAAACGGGGGCGGGGCCCGATTGACTGTTCCGGGGAGGGGGGAGTAGGATAATTTCCGGGCGGCAGAGTCTTTTTGCGCCCGAAACCGACAGGAGGACCGGT
>JAKPUV010000204.1 GCA_029554925.1 Candidatus Hydrogenedentota bacterium
GATGTCCAGCCCCAGGTCCAGCACAAGCCCCGAGCAGGCGGGCTCAAACTTCTCCAGCGTGCGCAGGAAGGCGGCGTCCTCGCCGAGCAGCTCCCTGTACGCGGGGATCACCTCCATGTTGCTCACGACGATGTCCGCCGGGTGGAACACGCCCCCGGCAACCACGCCCTCCACCCGCGCGCCGCTCTTGCGGATCTCCGACACCCCGCAGTCCAGGTGGACGCGGATCCCCAGCTCGTCCATGAGCCGCCCGAGGCCCTTGGCGATGTTGTACATGCCGCCGTCCACGTACCAGAGGTCGTAGCGGAACTGGATGGTGGGCAGGCAGTTCATGAAGGCCGGGGCGTCCTCCGCCGAGGAGCCGACGTACTTGATGAAGAAGTCGAAGGCCTGGCGCATGTGCGGGGTCGTGAGCTGGGCGCTCACGGCCTGGTGCATGGTGCGGAAGAAGTCGAAGCGGAGGAACTTGGCGAGGCCGTAGTGGCGGCGGAAATCGCGCACCGTGTCCAGCCCGCGCTCGAAGTAGCCCTCGTTCACGAGGTCGTACAGGTTCTCGCAGTACTCCAGGAAGCGCCCCACGTTCGCCGGGGACTCGCCCACTTTCTCCGCCTCGGCGGCCATGAGGTCCTTTTCCGGGACAAAGTCGAAGACCGTGCCGTCCTCGTAGAAATTGCGCCAGTGGGGGCGCAGGGGCCGGATGGTGAAGTAGTCGGCCATGCGTTTGCCGGAGCGCTCGAAAAGCCGCTCGAAAATGTGGGGCAGCGTGAGAATCGAGGGGCCGAGGTCGAAACTGTACCCCGCGTCCGACAGCACATTGAGCTTGCCGCCGATCTGGGCGTTCTTCTCGAACACCTCGACGGTGTAGCCCTCCTGGGCCAGCGAGATGGCCGCCGACAGCCCCCCCAGCCCCGACCCGACAACCGCCACCGTTTTGCCCCGTTCCGCCATGGCCGCGTCCCTCGTGATGGTTGACTGCCCCGGTCCGGTTCCCTACAATGGGAACCGTTATCAATATACGTTTTCAGGGTTCTGAACGCAAGGAAAACCGACTATTGGAGACCACCGGCGGCGCGCCCGAGAACCCCCTCGCGGAACAGGTGTCCGCCGCGCGCGCCTTCTTTGAGACGGGGGCGACGCGCGCCCTGGAGTACCGGGAGGAACAGCTCCGCGCGCTGGCGCGGGCGGTGGACACGCACGAGAAGGCCCTGCTGGCGGCGCTGCGCGCCGACCTGGGCAAGCCCGCCACCGAGGCCTATGTCTCCGAAATCGCCTTCGTGCAGGCGGACATCGCCCACGCGCTCCGGCATCTGCGCCGCTGGGCGCGGCCGCGCCGGGCGCGGGTGCCCTGGATCGCCTGGCCCGCCCGGGCCGAGGTGCGCCCGGAGCCCCTGGGCGTGGCGCTGGTGCTGGGCCCGTGGAACTACCCCTTCCAGCTGCTGTTCTCGCCCCTCGTGGGGGCGATGGCGGCGGGCAACTGCGCCGTGCTGAAACCCTCCGAGCTCGCGCCGCGCACCTCCGCAGAGACCGCGGAACTGGTCCGCGCGCATTTCCCGCCGGAGTATCTGTCCGTGACGGAGGGGGGCCGCGAGACGGCGGAGGCCATGCTCCGCGAGCGTTTTGACCATGTCTTCTTCACCGGCGGCGGCGAGGCGGGCCGGGCCGTGATGGCGGCGGCGGCGCGCCACCTCACGCCGGTCACGCTGGAACTGGGCGGCAAGAGCCCGTGCATCGTGTGCGCCGACGCGGACCCCGAGGTGGCCGCGCGCCGCATCCTCTGGGGCAAGACCCTGAACGCCGGGCAGACCTGCGTCGCGCCGGACTTCGTGCTGGCGGACGCGCGGATCAAGGACGCCCTGCTGGACGCCCTGGGCCGCACGCTGCGGCGCTTTTTCGGCGACGACCCCGCCGCCAGCCCGGACTACGGGCGCATCGTGAACCGCCGCCATTTCGACCGCCTGACGGCCTACCTCGGCCAGGGGCGCATCGTCCACGGCGGCCGCCACGACGCGGACACCCTTTACCTTGAGCCGACGATCCTCGCCGACCCCGCGCCGGACGCGCCGGTGATGCGCGAGGAGATTTTCGGCCCCGTGCTCCCCGTGCTGGGATTCGAGACGCTGGACGCCGCGCTGGCGCGCCTGCGGGAAATGCCCAGGCCGCTGGCCCTCTACCTGTTCACGAACGACGCGGCCGCGCGGGAGCGCGTGCTGCGGGAGACGGTGTCCGGCAGGGTCTGCGTAAACGACACGCTGACCCACATCGTGGGGCGCGACATGCCCTTCGGCGGCGTGGGCGAGAGCGGCATGGGCGCCTACCACGGAAAGACGGGCTTCGACTGCTTCACCCACCACCGCACGGTCATGCGGCGCGGCGTGTTCCCCGACCCGTCGCTGCGCTACCCGCCCGTCCGGTGGGGCGTGGAGACCATGCGGCGGGCCTTCCGCCTGATCGCGGGGGGGTAGGCGGCCGGAGCGGTTTGGGGTAGAATACGCACGCGACGGCGCGAACGAGGAGACGAGAGCATGGCAACGGCGCGGAAACACGTGGTGGTCGTGGGGGCGGGGCCGGGCGGACTGACGGCCGCCATGATCCTGGCGCGGCGCGGGGTGCGCGTCACGGTGCTTGAGGCGAAGGACCGGGTGGGCGGCCGCAACGCGACGCTCCAAGCCGGGCCCTACACCTTCGACACGGGCCCCACCTTCCTCATGCTCAAGCAGGTGCTCGACGAGGTCTTCGAGGAGGCCGGCACGCCCAGCGACAAGGTGTTGGACATGCGGCCCCTCGACCCCATGTACCGCCTCCAGTTCAAGGACAAGTTCATCGAGCCGAGCGGCGACCGGGAGAAGATGAAGGCGGAGATCCGACGCTGCTTCCCCGGCCGCGAGGACGCCTACGACGTCTTCCACAAGCGCGAGAAGGAGCGCTTTGAAAAACTCTTCCCCTGCCTCCAGAAGCCCTACCACAACCTCTCGACGCTCCTGCACCCGGACCTGCTGAAGGCGGTGCCGCACCTCGCCGCGGGCAAAAGCCTCTTTGACGTGATGTACGGCTACTTCGGCGACGAGGAGCTGGCCCTGGTGTTCACCTTCCAGTCGAAATACCTCGGCATGTCGCCCTGGGAGTGTCCCGGCCTCTACGCCATGATCCCCTACATCGAGCACGGGCTGGGCGTCTACCACGTCATGGGCGGCCTGAGCATGATCTCCGAGAAGATGGCCGAGGTCGCGCGCGGCAACGGCGCGGAGATCCACCTGAACACCCCCGTTAAGCAGGTGCTCGTGTCCGGCGGCGCAGCGCGCGGCGTGCTCCTGGAGAACGGTGAAGAGATCGAGGCGGACGACGTGGTGCTCAACGCCGATTTCGGCTACGCCGCCACGCGCCTCTTCGCGCCGGGCGTCCTGCGGAAGTACACGGCGGAGACTCTGGCGAAGAAGAAGCTCTCCTGCTCGACCTTTATGCTGTACCTCGGCGTGGACACGCGCTACGACCTCCCCCACCACACCATCGTCTTCGCCAACGAGTACCGGAAAAACGTCGAGTCCGTCTTCCACGGGAAGACGCTCAGCCCCGATGTCTCGTTCTATGTGCGCAACGCCGACATCAACGACCCGGCGCTGGCCCCGCCCGGATGCTCGGCCCTCTACGTGCTCGTGCCGGTGCCCAACAACCGCTCCGGGATTGACTGGGCCAAGGAGCGCGCCCCCTTCCGCGAGACGGTGCTGGACGCGCTGGAGAAGCGCGGCGGCCTGCCCGGCCTGCGCGGCCACATCCAGGCGGAGATCTGCATCACCCCGGCGGACTGGGAGTCCCAGTACAACGTCTACGAGGGCGCGACCTTTAACCTCGCCCACAACTGGGGCCAGATGATCTGCTTCCGCCCGCACAACAAATTCGAGGAGCTGGACCACTGCTACCTCGTCGGCGGCGGCACCCACCCCGGCAGCGGCCTGCCCACGATCTACGAGTCCGGCCGCATCTCGGCCAACCTCATCACGGGCGGCTGACCGCCCGCCGGACGTTATTTGCGGCGGCGGCCTGCCAGCACCAGCACGGCGGCGAGCGCGGCCAGACCCGCCAGCCCAACCACGGGCAGCGGCGGACCCAGTGTCAAAGTCGCGGGCTCCGACACCGCCGTGTCCGCGTGGCTGTCGCTTACCTCGACCGTGTACTCCCCAACATCCCCGGCGGACATGTTGAGCAGCAGGAACACGGGCAGGTCCGGGCTGTCGGGCGCGTTTTCCCCGTCGTGCTTCCACTGGTAGTGCAGCGGCGGGAAGCCGCCCGTCGCCTCCGTGGTGAAGGTGGCGGACCGCCCCGGGGACACCTCCTGATCCTGCGGGTGCCGGGTGATCGTGATCCGGTCGGCCACGTCCAGCCCCGCGTGGTCCGTCTCGAACACCAGGCCGCCGTAGGACACGAGGCACCAGTATTCCCCCGCCTTCAGTGGGGACAGGACACCCAGGTCCCACTGCGCGGCGGCGGGGCCAAGCTCCGGCAGCGCATCCGTCCCCCGGTCCCAGTACCACTGCCAGGACGGCGTCCGGGTGCCCCCCGGCCTTAAGGCCGCGTCCAGCACGGGACCGGCGTCCCCGGTATATCCGCGCACCGGCGGGTTGGCCGCCGCGAACCCCGGCCACCAGACCACGTCATAGTCCGGCGACACGGCCCCGGCGAAGGGTTTCCCCAGCACGTCCTGCACGCCCGTGCCGAGCTGGATGCCCGTCAGGCCGTCGGGCGTAACGCCTGTGAGCGTCACCGTCACCGTGTAGGCCGGGTCCGACCCCGTGACCGCCACCGTGCCGGACAGCGCCCCCGTGAGCGACACGTCCGACGCGTCGAAGGTCGGGGACACCACCTCGCTGAAGGTCACCGCGTAGCTCAGCGTGGTGGAAAGGGTCGGCGTCGGGTCCGCCAACGACACCACCGCGGAGGGGTTCTCCGCATCGAAGAGGATGCCATCGCTGATGGGACCGACGGACACATTCTCCGCCGCGTCACGGTACTGGACATAGACCGTCTTGGGCGCGTCGCCCGGGGTCAGCGTCCACGCGCGGGTCGGCGCAACGGCCTCCCAGTCCGTCCAGACAACATCGTCGTGGCTGAAACGCATCTCCGCCACCCCGGACCCCGCCCCGTCGTCATAGGTCAGGGAAAGCGTCACGGCGGACGAGGACGTGACCGCCGCCCCGCTGTTGATCGTCACCGTGCCCGTGGGCGGCGTGTCCTCCAGCGTCGTCGCCGACGCGGACGGGCCGGGTGCCGTCTCCTCCCCCGTCCCGTTGCGGGCCGTCACATCGAACGAGTAGGCCGTAAGACCCGCAAGCCCCGTCACCCTGACGGTGCCCCAGCTCCCCGCAGGCTGCCACACCGGCGCGGCGCCCAGGCCGCCGTCGGCCTGCACCCACTGGCCCGTTGTCGCGCAGCGCGGGGCATACTCCGTGTTCACCGGATTGCCGTCCCCCGCGCCCACGGCCAGGTCCACCGTGGTGCCCATGGGCCGCGAAAGCGCCGGCGCGGCGGGCGTCATGGCCAGCGTCCACGCCGTCACCGGCGACGTCCGCACGCTGTCCCCCGAGGCGTTCACCGCCGCGACCTGGAAGGTGTGCGCCGTGTTCGGCGACAGCCCCGTCTGCGTCCACGAGAACACATCCGGGGCCGTGGTCGTCCGCAGCGTCTCTGGCTCCGACACCCCGGGGTCCGACCACACCCTGAACCCCGTCTCCGCCGACACCGTGTCCTCCCAGGTCCAGGTGATCCAGTCCGTCCCAACCACCGCC
>JAKPUV010000216.1 GCA_029554925.1 Candidatus Hydrogenedentota bacterium
CGCCCGGGCCCTCTCCAGCGAGCTCCGGTTCAACCGGGTCAACCGCTACCGGTGGCCCCTGGCCGCCGCCATGCTCTGTTTCGCCGCCGAGGCGGTGTGGCTCGCCCTGATCCCCGTGGTCCGGGCGCGCCGCCTGCGCGCCGCGGGGAGGATCGCCGAACATGCATAGACGCGTCCCCACAGGAATCTGCGCCCTCCTGGCGGCCCTCGCGGTGTCCGCCGCCGCCCACGCGGCGGGCGTCGGCGCCGTGCTGGAGAACGCCCGGGAACTCACCGTCTCCGGACAGCCCGACCAGGCGGTGGAGGCCCTCCGGGAGGCCCAGGTGGACCATCCCGACGCCGTTGAATTGAAGTACGCCCTCGGCGAGGCCCTCTACGCCGCCGGAACGGCCCGCGCCGAGGCGGACCCGGCGGCCGCCCGGGAAATGTACGCCGAGGCGGAGCGCATGTTCGGCGCGGCGGAATCGGCCGCGGATCCCGCGTGGAAGCCCCGGGCCGCCTTTGCCCGGGCCGCGGCGCTGGCGCGGGCCGCCCTGGCGCACCCCGCCGAAAAGGAGCAGCACCAGGAGGCCGTCGCCGCCCTGCGGGGCGCCATCGCGGCGTTTGACAAGTTCCTGGAGGAGCATCCCGAGCATCCGGGCGCCCAGACCAATCTCGACCACCTCAGGCTGCGCCTCAAGGAGCTCCTCCAGAAACCACCGGAAAAGCAGGACGGCCAGCAGCAGCAACCGCCCGAAAACCAGGACCAGCAGCCCCGCTCCTATTTTCTGAACGTCGGCACCCAGTGGCCCGGCGCCCGCGTGGAGAGCGAGGGCAACGCGGCCCGCCTTGTGGTGCCCGAACCGGCGGAGGGGGAGAGAAAATGACCCCGTTCCTCCGACGGCTCCTCGTGATCCTCGCCGCCGCGGGCGGCGTCTCCGCAGCAGCACAACTGCTGCCGCCCGCCGCGCCCCAGGACCCCGGCGGGGCGCCCCCGCCGGTTCTCTGCGCGGTGACGGCCGTCTGCGGCGTCAATCCCCCCGTGGCCGCCCCCCCCGCCGACGACCGTTTGGCAGCGCTGGAGGGGGTGCTCAAGCCGCTCGGCTTCGCCGGGTACGAGTTCATCGGCACGACCGCGCGGGAACTGGCCCCGGGGCAGGAAACCCGTTTCCCCATCAACGCCACCTACTCCGCCGCCGTCACGCTGCTCCCCCAGCAGGAGGGGGACGCCGCGTCCATGGAGGTGCGGATAGACGCCCTGCTTGACGGAAAGATCGTCAACGCCCTCGCGGGCACCGTGCAGGCCCGGCCGGGCGACACGGTTGTCTTCCGGGGGATGCCCCTGGCCCCCGGTGAACTTGTGGTACTCTTGGCAAGGCCCTCCGAGCAGTCGTCCGACCAGTCCAAGAGCGGTGAGCAGGACCAGCAGGAGCAGGAGCAGAAGCAGCCCCAGGAGGCAGAGCAGAAGGAGCAGGAACAGCAGGAGGAAAAGGAGAAGGAGAAGGAGCAGGAGAAACCCCAGGAGGCCGAAAGTCAGGAGGCGCAGCCCGCAGAGGAGGAGCAGGGGGACGGAGCGGAGGAGGAAGCGAAAGAAATGGAGAACGAAAGCCTGCACGCCCTTCTGGAGTCCCTGGAGGAGACGGACAAGCGCGAACAGAAGGAAATCCGCAACGTTCGCCAGCGGATCGACTTCAAAGGGGGGTGGTGGTGATGCGCGGACGGCTGTGGACAGCGGCATTCCTCGCGGCGCTCCTGTCGGCGCTGGCGGCCCGGGCCCAGCAAAGCCCGGTCAGCGCGTCCCTCTCCGCCGAAAAGGTTGCGGTGGGGGAGGTCTTCCTGCTCACCCTCCAGGCCTCCGGCGGCGATGTCCGCAACCCGGACGTGACCCCGGTCACGGACACGGGGCTGTTCCTGGACGCCCCCGAGGTGAGCTCCGCCTCCAGTTTCACCATCGTCAACGGCCGGTCCACCTCCTCGCAGAAACGCACGTGGCGCTACCGCGGCTGGGCGGAAAAGGAGGGGACCTACCGCATCCCGCCGGTCAAAATGGTCGTGGACGGCCGCGAGTACCTCACCCAGCCCCTCACGATTGAGGTGGTGAAATCGGTTTCCGACGGACGGCAGGCGGGCGCGCGCGACGGGGGCCTTTCCATCGAAGAGATGGCGATGGTGGAGGCGCGGACGGACAAGAACGAGATTTTCCAGGGGGAGGCGGTGACCCTGCTCCTGAGGGTTCTCATCCTGGACGCCGGAAATTTCAGCGTTGACCTGCGCTCCGCGCAGAATCTGCCCCTCCCGGAAACCCCGGGGTTCTATTCCGGCCCTCAGAACACCCGGCAGATGCAGGAAAAGCGGGGCGGCCTTTCCTACCGGGTCACCGAAATTTCGCAGGTGCTGTATCCCACCACCACCGGGGCCCTGACCATCGGCGCCTGGCGCTGGCAGGGACAGGTGGTCTGGTCCGACGGCTGGCGGCCAGGGTCCGCGGCGCGCGCCTTCGCCACGCCGGAAATCCCCGTGACCGTCAAACCGCTCCCGGCGCCGCCCGACGGCTTCTCGGGCGCGGTGGGCAAGTACCGCGTCGCCGCCGAGTTCCCCTCGGGCATCCTGGCACAGGGCGTGCCCGCGCAGTGGGTCATCTCCGTGACCGGCGAGGGCAACCCGGATTCCGTGGGCGCCCCGACCCTTCCGTCCATCCCCTGGGCCCATGTGGCCGGGCCGGAGGTGGAGACGGCCCAGGACAACCAGTCCGCCGAAAACACCACCAAGCAGTTCCGGTATGCCGTCACCCCCCTGGAACCCGGCGAGCATGAGCTGCCGGAGGTGCGGTACGTCTTCTTCGCCCCCGTGCTGAAGAACTACAAGACCGAAAGCGTCCCGGCGCGCAAAGTGACTGTCGCCGTGTCGGCGCAGGGATCCCAGGAGCTGGTCACCGCGGGCGGCGCCCGGGAGGAGCAGCGCTCCGTGGTGCTTCCCGTCAGCGACGAGCCGCTGCCGCTCATCGAGGACGCCGGACTGGAGGAGCGCGCCTCGGGCGGCCTGCTGGCCTGGCTGGCCGCCCTGCTCCCCCTGCCGCTTTACGGCGGGCTCTGGGGATGGCTCCACCGGCGGCGGCGGATGGGCACGGACATCCCCTACGCCCGCCGGCAGAACGCCCTGAAACGCGCCCGGAAAGCCCTCGGCACCGCCGGCGGGGACTCCGCCGAGCCCGTCCAGCTGGCCCTGGCCGGGTTTGTCGCCGACCTGGTGAACGTTAACGCCGCCGGACTCACCGCCTCCGACGTGGCCGACCTGCTCGGCGGCCGCGGGTGCGACTTGGCGCTGGTGAAGGAAACCACGGACATCCTGCGCGCGTGTGAACGGGCGCGCTACGCGGGCAGGGCGCCCGCGCCCGGAGAGGTGGCGGCCCTCAAGGAGCGCGCCGACGCGCTGCTGGAACCCCTGCGCCGGGCGCTGACGGAGGGACCGTCGTCATGATGAACCTGGCCGCCGCCGCCGTGATGCTTTTCGCCGCCCCGGGAATCCTTGAGGACTTCTCCGCGGCGAAGGACGCCTACCGGCAGGGCAACCACGCCCTGGCCGCAGAACGGTTCGCCGCCGTCGCCGGGGCACGCCCCGGCAACGCCGCCGTCTTCTACAACCTGGGCAACGCGCTCTTCCAGGCCGGGGAGCTGGGCGAGGCGGTGGCGTGCTACGAGCGCGCCCTCCGCCTGGACCCGGACCTGGAGGCGGCCCGCATCAATTTGGAAAAAGTTCTCGAGCGGACCCAGCGCAACCTGGCGCGCCCCCTGCCCGCCGACTGGCGGCAGGCGCTCTTCTTCTGGGCCGAGGGGTTCCGGCCCGCCACGGTGACCGGACTCGCCCTCTTCCTCTGGTGGGCGCTCCTGACCCTCCTCACGGCGGCCCAGATCCGGCGGATTCCCTACTGGAAAACCCTGTCCGGGGTCTGCGCGGCGCTCCTGGCCCTGACTGCGGGGGCCGCCTGGTCCAAGGCCCACCCCGTGCCCCTCGCCGTGGCGGCGGAAACCGAGGTTCCCGTCTATTTCTCCCGGAGCACCGAGGACACGCCGCGCTTTATGCTGTACGAGGGGGACCGGGTCGTCGTGGAGCGCACCGCCCAGAACTGGGCCCTGGTCTCCACTGTCGGCGGCGAGCGCGGATGGCTCGCGCGCTCGGCCATCGTGCCCGTGGATGCGCCCGCGGCGTTCCTGCGCGGCGACAGCGCGCCCGCAGCCGGAACGGCGGAGCAGGCCCCATGACGACGGCCGCGCCGAGTTTCCAGGCCCTGCGCGAACTGGCGCGCTCGGAGCCCCACCGGTTCCGGGAGGTGCCGCACGCCGCCTGCTTGCAGGCGATCCGCATGCACGTGCTGGAAAGCCGGCGCGCCATCCGGAACCGCCACGCCGCCGGGGAGTCCGGGGCCAACACCCTGCACCAGCTCACCGTGCTCTGCGACGACGTGGTGCGGGCCGCCCTGGAGTTCGGCCTCGCCTGGAGCCGCAACTCCGGGGTCGTGCTGAACCGCGTGGCCCTGTGCGCGCTTGGCGGCTACGGACGGGCGGAAATGAGCCCCTTCTCCGACCTGGACGTCTCCCTGCTCTTCGACTCGGAGCTGGACGGGGAAATCGAGCGGCTGGCCAGCTTCCTGCACCCGCTGTTCTGGGACATCGGCTTCTCCGCGGGGTTCACCCTGCACAGCGTGGGCGAGGCGGCCGCGTTGGCCGCCACGGACCCGCAGGTCTGCACCACCTATCTCCAGGCGCGGCTGGTGGGCGGCGACGCGACCACCCTCGGGAGGCTGAAGCTCCTGCTCACGGACCTGCCCCCCCGGACCAAGGAGGGCATCCTGGCGCACATCCGGCGGCGCGAGCGCCTGGAGTCCCTCCCGGCGGAGCACCGCGACCTGTACGCCCCGGAGCCGGACATCAAGGAGAACGCCGGCGGGCTCCGGGATTTCCACGCCGCCCTGTGGATGGTCATGCTCGGCAGGGGCGTCTTCTCCCTCGACGACATGGAGCGCGAGGGGCTCATCACGCCGACGGAGCACCTGGAGCTGATGGAGAGCCTAGACTTCCTCTGGCGGATACGCAACGAGATGCACTTCCACGCCGGCCGCTGCGACAACCGCCTGCTCTTCCCGATGCAGGCCCACATCGCCTCCGTCTTCGGCTACGGAACGGGCAGCGCGGGCGCCGTCGGCCGCTTCATGGAGGACTACTACCAGAGCGCCGCGCGCCTGCGCGAGTTCATGCAAGCCGCCGCACGCGTCTGCGACCAGGCCGGCATCGCCTCGCTCTTCGCCGACCGCGCGCAGAACCGCGCCCGCATGACCCTGCACAACGGCCAGCTCTGCGCCGACCCGTCGGACAAGAACTGGTTCGCCGAGAACCCCGCGCGCCTCATGGAGATTTTCTGGGAGTGCGCGCGCAGGGTCGCGCCCCTCAGCCCGGGCACCGCCCACTGGGTCTCCCTCAACGCCCGCCTCGCGGGCCAGGAATTCCGCGAGAGCGACGTGGTCCGCCGCTTCTTCCTCGCCGTCTGCGGGCGCTTCTCCGGCGCGGGCGTCGCCCTGCGCGAGGCCGCCCGGACCGGCGTCCTCGGCGCCTACCTCCCGGAGTTCGCCGCCGTCCGCGGGCTGGTCCGCTACGAGGACTTCCACAGCTTCCCCGTCGACGAGCACACCCTCCGCGCCGTCGAGGCCCTCGCGGAGATCCCCGCCATGAAGGGGCCCGTCGGCCGCTTCCTGAACGAGGTCCTCGGAAGGATCGGGGAGCCCCACCTGCTCGTGCTGTCCATTCTGCTGCACGACCTGGGAAAGGCCGCCGGGGAGATTCATGTCGCCGAGGGCGTCCGCGTCGCCCGCGCCGTCTGCGACCGGCTGGCCCTGCCCGAGCATGACGCCCTCCGCGTGCTCTTCCTCGTCGAGCACCACATGACCATGTCGGACATCGCGTTCTACCGGGACACGGAGGATCTCGACGTCGTCCAGGGGTTCGCCGGGCTGGTGCGGTCGCCCGACATGCTCCGGATGCTCCTGCTGGTCACCTACGCCGACCTCTTCGCCGTCGCGCCCAATGTCTGGAACGAGTGGAAGGGCTCCCTGCTCATGAAACTCCACTTCCAGACTGAGCGCCTGCTGACGGGGCGCGAAACCCCCGGGGAACAGGACCTGCGCGGGGCCAAGGCGGACCTCATCGCCGGCGGCCTGCAGGACCGCCCCCGGGACGGGGTGCTCGCGCATCTGGAAGGCATGGGCGACCGCTATGTGTTCACCTTCTCCCCCGCGCAGGTGGCCGCCCATCTGGCCTGCCTGGAGGACGCCGCCCGGTCGGGCCTCGGGGTCAGGTGCCTGGGAAGCGGGGACGCGGGCCCCAGCGAGGTCATCGTCTGCACGCGCGACCGGCGCGGCCTCTTCGCCGACATCGCGGGCGTCATGGCGTCCCGGCTGGTGAGCATCCAGAACGCCGCCCTCTTCACCCGGAATGACGGCTGGGTGGTGGACTGTTTCCTGGTGGAGGACTCCGTTTCGCGGCGACCGCTCACGGAGAACGAGTTCGCGGAGCTGGAGGGGCTCCTGCGCGAGGTGCTCGGGGGCGGGGAGGAGGCCGAGCGCCTCGTGGAGGGCGCCCGTTCGCGGCTTTTCGCCCTGCGCACGTCAGCGGTTCCGGTGAGAACCGTCGTTGAGATAGACAACCGGGCCTCCCGCACGGACACGGTGGTGGACGTGGTCACCGGAGACCGAACCGGCCTCCTGCACGACATCGCGCGCACCCTCGCCCGCATGGGCGTGGACGTGACGGCGGCGCACATCATGACCGATGTCGGCAGGGTCCGAGACTCGTTCTACGTGCGGAGGGACGGCCAGAAAATTGAGGACAAACGCGTCCTGGAATCCGTCCGGACAAGCCTTCGTGAGGCGATCTTCGGACATCCCGGGACCTGAAGCATCAACAACAAAGGAGAACCCCATGAAACACCATATCTTCCTGATCGCCCTGGCGGCCACGGCCGCCCTGGCGGTGCCGGGCACCGCGCCGGCGCAGCCCCCCATCCTGCAGCAGCTGGAGGACGGCTTTGTCCAGCTGCACGACCAGCTCCGGCCCTCCGTGGTCAACATTGACGTGAAGGGCAAGGACCAGGGCATGGAAATGGGCCAGATGGAGGAGCTCTACCGCTTCTTCAACCTGCCCATGCCCTCCCCGGAGGACCGCCGCCGCATGCCTTCCCGCCCCAGGGGCACCGGCTCCGGGTTCATCTACGACCCCGAGGGCTACATCATCACCAACAACCATGTCGTTGAGAACGCCGACGAGATCACCGTCCGCCTCTCCAACGGCAAGGAGTACGAGGCCGTCGTCTCGGGCACCGACCCGGAAACCGACCTCGCGGTGATCAAGATCGAGGCCGACGAGCCGCTGCGCGCCATCCCGCTGGGCGACTCGGACGCGCTGAAGGTGGGCGAGTTCGCCATCGCCATCGGCAGCCCCCGGGGGCTCGAGGGCTCCATGTCCGTGGGCCACATCAGCGCCCTCGGGCGCGAGGGGCTCGCCGAGCTCGCCGCGCAGGGCCTCACCTTCCAAAACCTGATCCAGACCGACGCCGCCATCAACCTCGGCAACAGCGGCGGCCCCCTGTGCAACATCCGGGGCGAGGTGATCGGCATCAACACCGCGATCATCCTCGGCGCGAACTCCATCGGCTTCGCCATCCCCATCAACACCGCCAAGGAGGCCGTCCCCATGCTCATCTCCAAGGGCAAGGTGTCGCGCGGGTACCTCGGCGTCTCCATTGACGACGCGAAAAACTACGCCGATGTCGACTCCCTCGGCCTGCCGGACAGCGACGGCGCGGTCGTGCGCCAGGTGCAGCCCGGCACCCCGGCCGACACCGCCGGCATCAAGACCTACGACGTGGTGCGCAAGGTCAACGGGGAGCCCGTCAAGACCGCCAGCGAGCTGGTCCGCCGGATTTCCTCCTTCTCCCCGGGCACCAAGGTCGTCCTCGAGGTGTGGCGGGACAAGGCCCCCACGGCCGTGGAAATCACCCTCACCGAGCGCAATGTGGCCGACGGCGGCGCCGCGCCGGACAAGGATGTCCTCGGCGTCCGCGTGCAGGAACTCACCCCCCAGCTCCTGGAGCGCATGGGCATGGACGCCGCCCTGCGCGGCGTGGTCGTCACCGACGTGGAGCCCGGAAGCCCGGCGGAGGAGGCCCGCCTCATGCAGGGCGACGTCATCACCGAGGTCGGACAGCAGTCCGTGACTTCGCCCGCGGAGTTCCGCTCCACCCTCGAAAAGCACGCCGTGCCCGGCAAGTCGGTGCTGGTCCGCTTCGTGCGCGGCAACAACGACCCGGACATCACGGTCATCCGGGTGCCCAAGGACTGACGGCGGCCCCGGCCGCCCGCGGCGCGGCATTCCCCGGGGAATGCCGCGCCGCGTTCTTGTGAACCGGCCGCGCGATTATTTAGAATCAGCCCGGGCGCACAAGCCGCAAGGAGCCGATCCCATGGAATACCGCCGCCTTGGCCGGACCGACTGGAAGGTGTCAGTCGTGTCTTTCGGGGCCTGGCAGATCGGCGATCCGGAGTTCTGGGGGAAGGACGACGCAGCAAACGCCGAAGAGGCGGTGCAGGTGGCCCTCGACGAGGGCGTCAACCTTTTTGACACCGCGGAGATGTACGGGGGCGGCGCGTCGGAGGAGGCCCTCGGAAAGGCGCTGGGCGCCCGCCGCAGGGACGTCCACATCGCGGACAAGGTCTCCCCGGAAAACTGCGCCCCCGACCGGGTGCGCGCCGCCTGCGAGGCCAGCCTGCGCCGCCTTGGAACCGACTGGATAGACCTCTACCAGGTGCACTGGCCCAGCCGGACGGTCCCCTTCGAGGACACCCACGCCGCTTTGTCCGCCCTGCGCGACGAGGGGAAGATCCGCGAGATCGGCGTGTCCAACTTCGGCGCGCGGGACCTGGCGCAGTGGTGCGGGGCGGGGGGGGCGGCCTCGGACCAGGTGGGGTACAACCTCCTCTTCCGCGCCGCCGAGTACGAGGCGATCCCCGCCTGCCGCGAGCGCGGAGTCGCGGTCCTCGCCTACATGCCCCTCATGCAGGGGCTCCTCACGGGGCGCTACGCCTCCATCGAGGACATCCCCATGCTGCGCAGGCGCACCCGGCACTTCTCCCGCCACCGCGACGGCACAAGGCACGGGGAGGACGGGCATGAGAACCTGCTCATGGACACGGTGGCCGACCTGCGCGATTTCGCGGCCGCCGTGGGGCTCACCGTGGAGGGCATGGCCCTTTCCTGGCTCGCCGCCCAGCCCGGGGTCTCGTCCGTCATCCTGGGCGCGCGCAACCCGGCCCAGCTGCTGGACAACCTGCGCGCCGTCGAGGACATCGGCCCCGCGGCCGTGGCCCAGCTCAACGAGCTCACCTATCCCCTGAAGCGCGCCCTCGGCCCGAACTGTGACATGTGGCAGACGGCGGAGAACTCGCGGATCCGGTGAGGGCGGGAAAGGGGGAGGGGGCGGCGGTCACTCGCCCCAGCGCGCCCGGCGCGACTGCTCGCCGAGCCAGCGCGTCTGGGCGTCCAGGATGCCCATCCACTGCGCGGGGGAATACCCCGCCACGCGGCCGCCCTGCTGGGGCGTCTGGTAGCACACCGTGGTCACGTGCTTCACCCCCACGGCGTAGTAAAGCGCCACCCGCTCCGCGTAGGAAAGCGCCCGGTGCAGTTCGTAGGCCCCCAGCAGGGTCTCCGTGCGGAACGCCATCTTCTCCGGGCTCGTCGTCGTGCGGATGCACAGGTTGGACACGGCGTAGGAGATGTCCTCCAGATAGCACCCGTCGCCCGCAAACTCCAGGTCGATGATCGCCTTCAGCGTGTCCCCGTCGAAAAGCAGGTTGCCCCCGTGCCAGTCCCCGTGGATGAGGCCCATCTCGAAGGCGTAGCGCTTGTCGATGTTGAGCACCTCCTTCGCCTGCTGGAGAAAGAGGACGATGTTGTTGCAGTGCCCCTGTATCTTCTGGTCCGCCCGCTCCTTCAGGGCCATCTCGTAGAACTTCTGGAAGGTCTCCTGGGGCACCTCGCTGAACCGCCATTTGCGCGCGTCGCGCGGGGGCACCGGCATCCCCTGGCAGACCTGGTGCAGGCGGCCCAGCGCCGACCCCGACACCCGCAGCGTCGCCTCGTTCACGGTCATGCTGTGCCCGAAAACGAACTGCTGCAGCTCCAGGCACCATGTGTCCTGCACCACAAAGGTCCGGCCGTCCCGCGTCCCCTGGATCCTGGCCACCGGCAGCCCGTTCTCCGCGAGGAAGCCGGAAAGCCGGTGCTGGAAGTACAGGGAGTCCACCGAGGCGGGGTCGTTGCGGTAGGTTTTGGCCAGAAAAACGCCCTGGGACGTCTCCACGATCATCTTGCGGTGACGCCGCTGGTGGGTCGTCTCGAGCTGGCGCGGCACGGCGACCTCCCCGAGATCGTAGTGCTCCCGGATGACGTCGCCGATGATTTCCAGTCCTGTCAGTTTCGAAGTGCTCACTGAAACCTGTGGGTAACCCCGCCGCGCAACACCGCTACAAACCCCCTGTGCATTCCGATGACCCAACGGAACGCCGCCCCGTCCATCTTTGGGGCCGCGCGTGCATGTCTAAAGCATATCGCACTTTGCCGTTCGCGGTCAACAGGTTTTGCCCACGATTCGTGGATTTCGAGAAATCCCGCGCCCGCCGCGTTGCCGGTTTTTCCCGCCAATCTGGTATTATGGCGCCTTGTCGTGCCGGTGCTTTTTCCTGTGAGAGGGCGTTTTCTCAACCCATTGGGAGGTCGTGCCATGCGAATGACGATGGCTCAGGCGGTGATCCGGTTCCTCAAGAACCAGTACACGGAGCGCGACGGCGTCGAGCAGCCGCTGTTCGCGGGGTGCTTCGGCATCTTCGGCCACGGGTGCGTGGCGGGGATCGGGCAGGCGCTCCAGCAGAACCCCGACTTCCGCTACTACCAGATCCGCAACGAGCAGGCGATGGTCCACGCCGCGGCGGGCTACGCCAAGATGAAGAACCGCATGCAGACCTTCGCGTGCGTGTCCTCCATCGGCCCCGGCGCGACCAACATGGTCACGGGCGCGGCGGGGGCCACGGTCAACCGCCTGCCCGTGCTGCTCATGCCGGGCGACATCTTCGCGCGGCGCAACGTGGCCCCTGTGCTCCAGCAGCTGGAGTCGGGGCAGACCCAGGACATCTCGGTCAACGACTGCTTCAAGCCCGTCAGCCGCTACTGGGACCGCATCAACCGGGCGGACCAGATTCTCTGCGCGCTGCCCGAGGCCATGCGTGTGCTGACGAGCCCCGCCGACACCGGCGCGGTGACGCTGGCCCTGCCGCAGGACGTTCAGGCGGAGGCCTATGACTATCCGGAGGACTTCTTCAAGAAGCGGGTGTGGCACATTCCGCGGACACGGGCGGACCGGGCGGCGCTGGCGCGCGCGGCGGAGTGGATCCGCGCGGCGAAGCGTCCCCTCATCGTGGCGGGCGGCGGCGTGATCTACAGCGACGCGTGCGACGCCCTGCGGGCCTTCGTCGAGGCGGCGGGCATCCCCGTCGGCGAGACCATGGCGGGCAAGGGCAGCCTGCGCTACGACCACCCGCTGAACCTGGGCGCCGTCGGCGTGACCGGGACCAGCGCGGCGAACCCCATGGCCCGCGACGCGGACCTGGTCATCGGCGTCGGCACCCGCTACAGCGACTTCACCACGGCCAGCAAGACGGCCTTCCAGAACCCGGACGTGCGCTTCGTCAACATCAACGCGGCGGAGTTCGACGCGAATAAGCACTGCGCCCTGCCGGTGGTGGGCGACGCCCGCGCCGCGCTGGAGGAGCTGGGCGGACTGCTGGCGGGCCATTGCACGGCGGCGGAGTACCAGGCCGAGGCCCGCGCCCTCCACGACGCGTGGGAGGCCGAGGTGGACCGCATTTACGCCATCCGCAACACGCCCCTGACGAGCCAGGGCGAGCTGGTGGGCGCGGTGAACGAACTGAGCAAACCCGAGAGCATCATGGTCTGCGCGTCCGGCTCCCTGCCCGGCGACCTGCACAAGCTGTGGCGGTCGCGCCACCCGAAGAACTACCACCTCGAGTACGGCTACAGCTGCATGGGCTACGAGATCGCCGGCGGGCTCGGCGTGAAAATGGCCGCCCCGGACCGCGATGTCTACATCATGCAGGGCGACGGCGGCTACCTCATGCTGAACGCGGAGATCGTGACCTCCATCCAGGAGGGATTCAAGCTCACGATCATCATTTTCGACAACTTCGGGTACAAGAGCATCGGCTCCCTGAGCCGGTCGCTGGGCCAGGAGGGCTTCGGCACGCGCTACGTGTATCCGAAGGACGGCATGCTGCCCAGCGACGCCGCCGGGGAGAACGTGGAGGTGCTGCCCGTGGACCTGGCGGCGAACGCCCGCAGCCTCGGCGCGCACGTCATCGAGTGCAAAACCTATGACGACTTCACCGCGGCCATCAAGGCGGCGGAGGCCGTCGAGCGGACCACGGTGATCTACGTGCAGAACGACCGCTACGTGAACGTGCCCGGCTACGACAGCTGGTGGGACGTGCCCGTGGCCGAGGTCAGCGAGATGGAGAGCGTGCGCGCCGCCCGCAGGGCGTGGGAGGAGATGCGCGCGAAGGAGCGGTATTACCTGTAACCAAAGCCTTTCGGCGGGGATGGTCATGGCAAAGCGTCTGTTGAACTACATTAACGGGGAGTGGGTCCCCTCGAAGGCGGCGGAGTGCCTGCCCGTCGTGAACCCCGGCACCGGCGAGCCGATCGCCGAGCTGCCGCTGTCGTCCGCCGCAGAGGTGGCCGCGGCGGGGGAGGGCGCGGACAGGGCGTTCCGCGAGTGGCGGCGCGTGCCCGCGCCCGACCGCATCCAGTTCCTCTTCAAGCTCAAGCGCCTGATGGAGGAGAACCTGGATGCCCTCGCGCGCTCGTGCACCGAGGAGTGCGGCAAGACCCGCGCCGAGAGCGTGGGCGAGCTGCGCCGCGCCATCGAGAACGTGGAGGTCGCCTGCGGCATCCCCCTGCTCATGCAGGGGCGGAACAACGAGGACATCGCCCGGGGCATTGACGAGCACATGTTCCGCCAGCCCGTCGGCGTGGGCGCCATGATCGCCCCCTTCAACTTCCCGGCCATGATCCCGTTCTGGTTCCTGCCCTACGCCCTGGCGACGGGCAACAGCTTCATCGTGAAGCCGAGCGAGAAATGCCCCCTCACCCAGCAGCTCGTCTTTGAGCTGGTGGACCAGCTCGGGCTGCCGCCCGGCGTGCTCCAGTTGGTGAACGGCGGCCGCGAAACCGTGGAGGCCCTGCTGGACCACCCGGCCGTCCGCGCCGTCAGCATGGTGGGCTCCACGCCCGCCGCGCGCGCCATCTATTCGCGGGCTGCGGCCAACGGCAAGCGCGCCCAGTGCCAGGGCGGCGCGAAAAACCCCGTGCTCATCATGCCGGACGCCGACCTGGAGACCACGACGCGCATCCTCGCCGACTCCGCCTTCGGCTGCGCGGGCCAGCGCTGCCTCGCCCTGTCCGTGGGCATCACCGTCGGCCCGGTGAGGGACGCCTTCCGCGAGCGCTTCGCCGAGGCGGCGCGCACGCGCAAAGTGGGCTACGGCCTGGACGACGGCGTCGAGATGGGCGCGGTCATCAGCGCCGAGAGCAAGGCCCGCATCGAGGGCCTCATCGGCGCGGCCGAGGCCGAGGGCGCGAAGGTGCTGGTGGACGGACGCGGCCGCACGGTGCCGGGGCACGAGAAGGGCAGCTTCGTCTTCCCCACGCTGCTGGACGACGTGCCCCCGAAGGGCGAAACCGCGCGGACAGAGATCTTCGGCCCCGTGTTCAGCCTCATGCACGCCGAGACGCTGGAGGAGGGCATCGCGATGGTGAACGACCGCGCCTACGGCAACATGGCCAGCATCTTCACGGCCAGCGGCGCCGCCGCGCGCCGGTTCCGCAACGAGGCCCGCGCGGGGAACATCGGCGTCAACATCGGCATCGCCGCGCCCATGGCCTTCTTCCCCTTCAGCGGCTGGGCCGACAGCTTCTTCGGCGACCTCCACGGCCAGGCCGAGCACGCCGTCGAGTTCTTCACGGAGACCAAGGTCGTCGTCGAGCGCTGGCCCAAGGAATGGAGCAGGCAGTTCTAAAAGACCAAATCGGACCGATCCGACGGATCCGACCGATCGGACATCGGAAACAAGAGAAAGAGGTTCTGCGGTATGGCGGAGATTCGCGTCGGCAACGCCCCCTGTTCCTGGGGCAGTCTGGAGTTTGAGGGCCTCGGCGGCCAGCCGCTCACCTGCGAGCGCATGCTCGATGAGCTGGTGGAGACAGGCTACTGCGGCACGGAGCTGGGCGACTGGGGCTTCATGCCCACCGAGCCCGCCGCGCTGCGCGCCGTGCTGGAGGCGCGCGGGGTCGTGATGGTCGGCGCGTTTGTGCCCGTGCGCTTCGCCGATGCCGCCGCCCACGCCGCGGGCACGGAGGCCGCCGTGCGCGTGGCGCGCCTGCTGGCCGGGGCCGCCGCGCCGGACCACGCGCCGATGGTCATTCTCGCCGACGACAACGGGAGCGTCCCGGCGCGCACGGCGAACGCCGGCCGCGTGACGCCCGCCCTGGGCCTCGACGACGCCGGGTGGGCCGTGTTCTGCCAGGGGGTGGAGGCCGTCTCCCGCGCCGTGCGTGACGCCACCGGGCTGCCCGTCGGCTTCCATCACCACTGCGCGGGCTATGTCGAGACGCCCGACGAGATCGCCGCGCTCCTGCGCGGGACCAGTCCCGAACTCCTCGGACTGGTCTTCGACACGGGGCACTACGCCTTTGGCGCGGGCGACCGCGACGGCGCCGCCACCCGCGAAGGGCTGGACCGCTTCGCCGGCCGCATCACCCACATGCACTACAAGGACTGCGAACCGGAGGTGGCGGCCCGCGCCGCCGCCGAAGGCTGGGACTACTTCCAGTCCGTGGGCAACGGCGTCTTCTGCGAGCTGGGAAAGGGCTGCGTGGACTTCCCCGCCACCACCGAGGAACTCCGCCGCCGCGGCTACACCGGATTCATCACCGTCGAGCAGGACGTCCTGCCGGGCATGGGCGCCCCCAAGGAAAGCGCCCGCAGAAACCGCGAATACCTCAAGACCCTGGGACTGTAAGACGCCCCGGCGGCATGGTATCATCCTACTGACGGAGACACCGCACCGAAAACGGGACACGGGAAACATGGACACCCTGCTGGAAGAACTGGAAAAGCTTCCCCTCGCCGAGCGCATGCAGCTCGTGGAGGACCTGTGGGACAGCATCGCCCGCAGCCGGGAGGAACTGCCCATCCCCCAGTGGCAAAAGGACGCACTGGAGGAACGCAAGCGGTCGTTTCTGCAGCACCCGGACGCCGGGCAATCTTGGGAAGAGGCCAAAGAAGACATCCTCCGCACCCCATGAAGGCAAAGGCTTCTCTGGTTCTAGCCCCCGAAGCCAAGGGGGACGTTGGGGAGGCGTACCGCTGGTACGAAACCCAGTCTGCCGGTCTGGGGTTGGAGTTTCTGCGGAACGTTGAAGCCGCACTGGATTTTGTCCGGCGGCTTCCGGAAGCCTGTCCCGTCGTGCATGCGTCTTTCCGCCGCGTGCTGGTGCGCCGGTTTCCCTTCGCCGTGGTGTACGAATATGAGCCCGACAGGGCGCGCTGCGTTGTGTATGCCGTTTTTCATTCCTCCCAGGACCCCGACAAGTGGCGCGGCCGATTGCCGCAGCCGTGATGGAGTGACCCCATGGACAACAGAACACTAAACATCGGCCTTATCGGCGTGGGACGCATCGGCAAGGTGCATGCGGAGCATCTGGCGTACCGGATTCCGCGGGCGCGGCTGGCGGCGGTTTCGGACGTGAACCTCGAGGCGGCTGCGGCGCTGGGCGCGAAGCTGGGCGTGGGGCGCGTGGAGGCCGACCACCGGGCGCTGCTGGCGGACCCGGCGCTGGACGCGGTGGTGATCTGCTCGCCGACGGACCTGCACGCGCCGATGATCGAAGAGTCGGCGGCGGCGGGCAAGCACATTTTCTGCGAGAAGCCCGTCGCGCGGACGCTGGGGGAGATTGACCGTTCGCTGGATGCCGTGGCGCGCGCGGGCGTGAAGCTCCAGATCGGGTTCAACCGGCGCTTCGACGCGAACTTCGCGCGGGTGCGCCGGGCGATCTCGTCCGGCGAGATCGGCGAACCGCACCTGCTGCACATCGTCAGCCGCGACCCCGGCCCGCCGCCCATCGAGTACGTCCGCGTGTCGGGCGGCATGTTCCTCGACATGACGATCCACGACTTCGACATGGCCCGCTTTCTCATCGGGGAGGAGGTGGAGGAGGTCTTCGCCGCGGGGGCGGTCCGCGTGGACCCCGCCATCGGCGCGGCGGGCGACCTGGACACCGCGCTGGTCACGCTGAAGTTCGCCGGCGGCGCGCTGGGCGTCATTGACAACAGCCGCCGCGCGGTCTACGGCTACGACCAGCGCGTGGAGGTGCTCGGCAGCGCGGGCGGCGCCGCCGTCGCCAACAACCATCCGAACACGGCGGTCATCAGCGACGCCGCCAGCGTCCACCGCGACCTGCCGCTCAACTTCTTCATGGACCGCTACCTCGACAGTTTCCTGACCGAGATGGCCGCCTTCGTGGACGCCGTGCTCGACGGCGCGCCCATCCCCGTGACCGGCGAGGACGGCCGCGCCGCCGTGGCCCTCGGCATCGCCGCACGCCGCTCCCACGACGAAAACCGCCCCGTGCGCCTGGACGAGATCAAGGCGTAGCGCGGCGGGGAAGGGATTCAAGTAGCGCCTGCGGTACGGTGTTGTCCGGGTCCCCCCTTCAG
>JAKPUV010000223.1 GCA_029554925.1 Candidatus Hydrogenedentota bacterium
CTGCCGATGGATTATGACGGGGACGGGGATATGGACCTGATGGTCTCCTGCGCCGACGTCCCCGCGCGGGGTCTGCATTACTTTGAGAACGAGGGGAGCGGCGTGTTCGCCCCGGGGGTGCTGCTGGACACGGAAAAGCGCCCGAATGTCACCGTTTCCTATGTGGACGGGGTGCCGAGGGTGTGCGAGCCGGGGAAATGGTACGCCGACTTCCCGAAAAACGGCTATGCCGCGCCCGTGGACGTTTCCTTCAAGCCCGATTTTCACATCGGCCGGGCCAACCAGTGGCGGTTTGCGGACTATGACGGGGACGGCGCGGTGGACCTGATCTTGGGCATCAGCGACTGGCGGGAGTACGGCTGGGACGACGCCTATGACGCCGAAGGCAACTGGACGGCGGGGCCGCTCCATGGCCACGTCTATCTGGTCCGGAACACCGGAACCACGGACGCGCCCCAGTACGGGGCCGCCGTCAAGGTGGAGGCCGACGGAAAGCCGGTGGATGTGTTCGGATGCCCGTCCCCCAACTTTGTGGACTGGGACGGCGACGGCGACCTGGATCTGGTCTGCGGGTCCTTTCTCGACACGGTGACGCTCTTCGAGAACGTGGGGACGCGCACCGCGCCCGTCTATGCGGAGGGCCGGCCCCTGATGTGCGGTTCGGCGCCGCTCCGGCTGGAACTGCAAATGCTCCAGGTCACGGCCCCGGACTGGGATGGGGACGGCGACCCGGACCTGGTGATCGGCAAAGAGGACGGGCGGGTGGTGCTGGTGGAAAACGACGGCGGGAACGCCCAACCGCCGGTCTATTTCAAGCAGCGGGCGCGGCATGTGAAGTGCGGCGCCCTGAGCGCGCCGGTGGGCGCGGACTGGGACGACGACGGGGACCAGGACATCCTCTGCGGGAACACGGCCGGGTTCATCGAGTTCATTGAAAATCTCGGCGGGAATCCGGTGCGGTGGGCGGCCCCGGTGCGGCTGGAGGCCGGGGACGGGGTTGTCCGCTTCCAGGCCGGCCCCAACCTGTCCATCCAGGGCCCGGCCGAGGCGAAATGGGGCTACACCACCCTGTCCGTCGGGGACTGGGACGGCGACGGCCTCAAGGACATCCTGTGCAACAGCATCATCGGGCGGATTGTCTGGTTCCACAACGCCGGGGAGAAGGGCGCCCCGCGCCTCGCCCCGGCGGAACCGGTCCGGGTGGCGTGGGAAGGGGAGACCCCGAAGCCGGGCTGGGTCTGGTGGACGCCCGAGCCGGGCACCCTGGCCACCCAGTGGCGGACCACCCCGGTCATGGCGGACCTCAACGCCGACGGCCTGATGGATCTCGTGATGCTGGACCATGAGGGGTTTCTGGCGTTCTTTGAACGGACGGAGCGCGAGGGCAAGCGGACACTGCTCCCCGGCAAGCGGATGTTTGTCGCGGAGAATCCGGAACGGGAGGGGGCCTTTGACAGCAATGGACGCCCCGCCTCCGCCGATTTTGACCGGGATGGCGTAAACGACTTCTTTATGCGCGGCCCCAACGGGGAGGCCCTTTTCCGCTGCCGCGACCGGAAAGCGGACCGGGACGCCCTCCGCACCGCCGCGAGCCTCCTGCCGCATCCCCTCGAAAAAGGCGTTCTGCGGCCGCTGCCGGGACCGGTCCCTGTCCGCATGAACGTCTCGTGGGCCGGCGGCAGCGGCCGCCGCAAACTGGCCCTGACGGACTGGGACAGCGACGGCGACCTGGATGTCCTGGTGAACAGCCCCTCCGTCACGCTGCTGCGCAACATGGGAAACCGCGACGGGAACATCGTGCTGCGCGACGAGGGGCCCCTGACGCCCCACGTGCTTGCGGGGCACGACACCGCCCCGGGCCTGCTGGACCTGGAGGGTGACGGGCGGGCGGGGCTTCTGATCGGGGCCGAGGACGGCTTCCTGTACCATTATCCGCGTACGACCGACAGCCCCTGACAGGTTGCATCGGCCGTGCCGATGGGATAGCATAGCGCCATTCCCGCACGGAGGAACCCCTTTGAAAATCAAACGCCACGAGCTGACCCCCTTTGTCATGAACTGCTACGTTCTGGAGGACGACGGCGAGGCGGTGGTGGTGGATCCGGGCGAAGCCTCCCCCAGGCTTCTGAACGATCTCGCCGCCCTGCGCGTGAAGATGATCATCAACACCCACTGCCACTGCGACCATGCCGGGGGCAACGCGGGCGTCAAGGCCGCCACCGGCGCGCCGCTCGCCTGCCACGCCGACGATCTGCCCCTGCTGGAGGCCATCGAGCAGCAGGGGGTCATGTTCGGCGTGCATTTTCCGCCCTCGCCCCCGCCGGACACCCTGCTGAAGGCCGGGGACACCATCGTTGTCGGGAGCCAGCGGCTTGAGGTCCGCCATGCGCCGGGGCATTCGCCCGGCCATGTGGTGCTGGTGGGGGACGGTTTTGTGCTGGCGGGCGACGTGCTTTTCGCGGGCTCCATCGGCAGGACGGACCTGCCCGGGGGCAATTACGGCCAGCTCCTCCAGTCCATCCGGACGGAACTGATGACCCTGCCGGACGATACGGTCGTGTATTCCGGGCACGGCCCCGACACCACGATCGGCGTCGAACGGAGAACCAACCCCTTCCTGGTGAACCCATGAGCATCGTCCTCGCCTCGTGCATTCTGCTGGCCTCGGCGGCCGTGGAGCTCTCCGTGGCTCCGGACCAGCCGCTGCCCTTCGTCTATGTGGACGATCCGCTGGTCATCGAGCTGGTCTCCCCGGCCGACGCCGTCACCCGCATGAAAATCCGCCTCACGGGGACGCACCTGCCCCAGGCCAACGACATCACCCTGGGGGACATCCCGCTTTCCGCCGGCGCGCCCCGCTGGTGCGCCATCAAGGACGCCTCCCACCAGCGCGGCGCCTATCTGGCGGAAATCACCCTGGAAACCGCCGGGGAGGTCCAGAAGAACAGCGTGCGCTTCTGCCGCATAGACCGCCCCGCGCAGCAGCAGCCGCTCCCGCTGGCCGCCATGGTCTCCGGAAAGGGAGGGGGGGACCAGTTCATGGCGCTGCGCGCCGTCGGTCTCCGCGAGGCCGTTCTCGCGCTGGACGACCCCGAATTCGCCGCCAAACTCTCCCAGGCGGCGGCCATGCGCTTCTCCGTGACGGTGACGGTGCCCGCGGTCCTGACCCCCGAAAGCATCCAGAAAACCATGGCCGACGTGGACGCGGCGCTCTGCACCCGGATTACACGGTGGGAGGCCGCCTTTTCCGGCGATGCCGCGGCCTTTTCCGAGACTTTGAAGGCTCTCAAAGCAACGGCCTGCCCGGCCGTCCTGTCCGTCTCGGTCCGGGATGCGGCACAGTTTACCGCCTTTCTGGACGCGTTTCCGGCCACGCCCCTGCGCCGCTGCGCGCTGTCGGGAGACCCTGCCCTCATCGAATCCGTGCGGGCGGAGGCGCTGCGCAGGGGGATGGTCGGCTGGGAGCACACCTTCGCCCTCGACTCCACCGTTGCCGCCCGCGGGGAGGAGTTTCAAAAGGCGTTCCTGGGCCTCCTGAGGAGCGGGTATTCCGCCGTCTCCCTGGATGCCGGTCTGGTTTTCGGGGACGACGGCCCCCGGGAGACCGCCGCGTGGATTAACGGTCTGGCCCGACGGCTCGCGGGACGCCGATATGTGGGAGAGTGCGCCGAAGTGAAGGGGGGCGGCGCCTGGCTGTTCAGGGATTCCGCGAAGTGGATCGCCGCCGTGTGGTCCACCGAAAAGGACGGAAAGGTCGAGATACCGCTCCAGGGGGCGGCCGGGGTGTCCGTCACGGACGGGCTGGGAAACCCCGTGCAGGAAATTGACGCCGCCGCACCCGTGCTTGCGCTTGCGGCGGGCCCTGTCCCGGTCTTCGTCACGGGCTCCGGAGGCGGCATTCTCGGCGCGGCGGCCGCCCGGGAGGGAAGAAGGCAGGTGGCGGAAATCCGCAAGAACGAGGCCCTGTCGCCCCTCATGTCGGACGGCCTGCGCCGTCTGCTGGAGGGGATGGAGGCCGAGATCTCCGGTCCGGCGGGGCGCGCCCGCTTCCTGGAACTGGTGCGGTTCCTTCCTTCCCTGGAGGCCGCCCGGATGGGCGGACAGACCGGGGCGGTGGCGGCCCTGGACGCCCTGACCGCCCTCGCGCGCACCCTCTGCGTGCTGGAGGAGGACCGGGGCGAGCTGTTCGTGGAGCCCACGGCGGACCTCGTGGCGCGCAGCGAGGACCACCAGTCCCTTTACGTCACCAGCGCCACCATCCAGGAGAACGGGGCTTCCCTCTACGGCGACTGGCTGTTGGAGGAGGTCCGCCGCCTGGTGCAGGAGGCGGAAACGGCGGACGCCGAGGGGCGCAAGGTCGAGGGCGCGGCGCTGGCCATGCTGGCCGAGGCCCGGGGACAGGGTCTGGCCCTGATATCCAAGGCAAAGACCGCCCCCGTGCCCGCCCCGGCGGCGCCCCCGCCCGCGCCTGAAAAGGCCGCCGCGGACACGCCCGCCCCCGCCAAAGAGGCGGAGCCTGAAAAGAAGCCGGAGGCGAAGGCGGCGGAGGCGCCGGCCCCGGGGACCGAGGTCACCCATGTGGTCGCGTCGGGGGACAATCCCTACACCATCGCCCAGAAGTACGGGGTGGCGCTGGAAGACCTCCTGGAATGGAACAAACTCACCAAGAAGTCCCGCCTGAACATCGGGGACAAACTCGTCATCAAGGGGGCTTCGGCGAAACCCGCCGCAAAAGCCACTTCGTCCAAGAAACGCCGTTAAACCCGGAAAGAACGAATCAGGGAGACTGTGTCCCATGAAGCGAATCGGTGTGCTGACCAGCGGGGGCGACTCGCCCGGCATGAACGCGGCGGTGCGGGCCGTCGTCCGCGCGGGTGTGGCCAACGGCCTGGAGGTGTTCGGCGTCGAGCGCGGCTACCAGGGCATGATCGAGGGGGCCATCCGGCCCCTCGACGCCCGGTCGGTCAGCGGCATTGTGAACCGCGGCGGCACGATCCTCAAGACCGCCCGGAGCAAGGCCTTTCTGGAGCCGGAGGGCCGGGTCAAGGCCGCGGAACAGCTGGCCGCCCACGGCATCGAGGGGCTGGTCGTCGTCGGCGGCGACGGGTCCTACCGGGGCGCCGCCGCGCTCTATCAGGAGCACGGCATACGGTGCGTCGGCCTGCCCGGCACCATTGACAACGACATCGGCGGCACCCAGTACACCATCGGGTTTGACACGGCCCTCAACATCGCCACGGAGGCCCTCGACCGCATCCACGACACAGCGGACTCCCACGACCGCATCTTCTTCGTGGAGGTCATGGGCCGCCATTCCGGGTTCATCGCCATCATGAGCGCCATCGCCGGGGGCGCCGAGGAGGTCCTCACGCCGGAGGAGCCCTCGGACATTCCGGGCCTCATCGCCCGCATGCACGACTGCCGCACACGCGGGAAGACCTCCATGATCGTCGTCGTGGCCGAGGGCGACGACGCGGGCGGCGCGGTGGACATCGCCAAGCGCGTGGAAAAGGAATCGGACTTCAAGGATGTCCGGGTCACCATTATCGGACACCTCCAGCGGGGCGGCAGCCCCACCGCCTTCGACCGCATCCTCGCCAGCCGCATGGGCGTCCGCGCCGTCGAGGCCCTGCTCGCCGGGGAATCCGGCGTGATGGTCGGGATCGAGAACCAGCAGATGGTCGTCCGCCCCCTCAGCGACTCCTGGGAAAAGAAGTCCCTGTTCGATCCCGACCTGCTGCGCGTAGTCCGCGTGCTAGGCGTCTGATCCCTTACGGCGCGGGCCGAAGCGTGACTTTTCTGACACCCGGCTTTTCCGCTCCGGGAACGGACGCCGTGCCGGCGTCGGTCCATTTGCCGCCGGAGGCGGCTTCCTCCATGACCCAGCCCTCTGGAAGGTGAAACTCCGAGGCGGGCGCGGGGGCGGTTTCCTCGGTCCATTCGACCTGCATCCCCCCGGGGGACTCCGCCATCCGGATCCCCACCGGGAACCCGCCCACCCGCAGGGGGGAGGGCCGGCTGAGGGAGGGGAAGAAGGCCCCCTGCTCAATGCCCCGGTGGTAATCCCAGTAGAACTCCCCGACCGTGTTCTCCGCGAGGAAACGCGCCATCATCGCCGCCGCGCCGACGCACCGCGCGTCCCCGTAGAAGGCGCCCCACTCCCCGATCAGCAGGGGCATGCCCATGCGGCGGGCCTCGGCCACCCGGTTGCGCATCATGATTTCCAGACGCTCCGGGCTCGGCTCGTGGTGAAGGGCCGTGTCGAGCACGATGTCGTAGAAATGCGGCATGTACGCCTGAAGGGGATCCCGGCGGCCCTGGTCGTCCACGAGGGGCTCGACGGCCGACGGGGCGCCCGAATTTGCCAGCACACAGGGCTCCAGGAAGAAAATGCCCGTGGGATGCACCTCGCGGACCGCCCGATGAACCCGCTGGTACATGGGCAGGAGGGCGCGCCGCTCGAACGCCTGCATCGCCGGCGCGACAGCGGCCAGAAATCGCTCATAGCGCTGCGGGTCCCCGGCCGCGGTGAGCAGCCATCGGGGATAGGGCTCCTCCTTGAGGCTCTCCATCACCGCGGTGGGCGTTCGGGGCATCTCGACCCCGCGAATCAGGTCGGGAAGGGCCATCCAGACCGCCCATGCGATGCGGCGGATGTCCGAACCGGCAAAGGGCTCGTTCAGAATGTCGAATCCGATCACCGTCGGGTTGTTCCGGTACCGCTGCGCGACATGGCGCCAGGCAAGGGCGAAACGGTCCTGAATCCCGACCCCGTCCGGCCCCGGGGCATTGTTCCAGAAATTGTCAAAGGCCCGGTGGGTTTTCGGGCTGACGAGATATGCCGTGCTCCAGATGCTTCCCAGGGTCCGGTGCGGAAGCCCGTCGTCCAGCGTCGCCCAGGCCGGTGCGCCGTCGCCGCCGGGGATGCCGGGGCCATACAGGTCCTGGTGCATGTCGAGAATGACATGGATGCCGGCGTCGGCGGCCCAGGACACCACCCGGTCCACCCCCTGCAGGTACTCCTCGCTGTATTGTCCCGGCGCCGGCTCAATGGCCGACCAGAAGATCATGTACCGGACCGCCGTCATTCCCCAGTCACGCAGCCTCCGGAAATCTTCCGGCCCCTGCCAGGGCGCGTGAAAGTTTTCCGGGCTCTTTGACCCCGCGTTCATTCCACGCAGGAAAAGCGTCCGGCCCTCCGCGTCCACCAGCCGGTCGCCGTCCACGGACACCGCAGGCGGGGGCGGCGCCGTTTCCTGCGCGAGGGCGGAAACCGAGAGAACGAGGAGGAGAAAGGGGAGAGCCCCGGAACATCGGAAGAGTGGCACGCGTCGGCCTCCATGGTTTTCCCTTTGACCGTGGAAGGCGGCGGTTGGTTGCACCAATTTCCCGTCACATCCGCTCGGGTGCGACAATCCCGAGAAGATGCAGCGCGTTGGTAAGCGTCTGGAGCGTGGCCCGGCAAAGGGCCAGCCGCGACCGCAAGACCTCCGGCGAGTCCGCCTTGAGGACCGGGCAGTCCCGGTAGAAGGCGGAGAAGAGATGCGTCAATTCCAGGCAGTACCCGGCCACTGAAGCCACGCTCCGCTGTTCCAGGGCGTCCTGAACCATCTTCGGGAACTCCATGAGTTTCCCGACCACCGCCCATTCCGCCTCCTGATTGGCCGTGAACTCCCCCGGGTCAAACGGGGCCGCCGCATCGGGGCCCGCCTTGCGCAGGATCGAGTTGATGCGAGCGCAGCAGTATTGAACATAGGGGCCCGTGTCCCCCTGAAAGGAGAGGGCGGCCTCGAGGTCGAAGGTGACGTTCTTGCCGGGTTTCACCCGCAGCACGGCGAACCGGATGGCGGCCACAGCGACCGTCTCCGCGATGGCGTCCTGCTCCTCCGGAGACAGTTCCGCGCACTGCTCCGCCACGCGTTCCCGCGCCAGGGCGGCCGCCTGGTCCAGAAACTGGGCCAGAAGGACCACCTTGCCCTGGCGGGTGGACATTTTGCCGTCCTTGAGGAGGATGTAGGAGTAGTACACCGCCTCGGGGGGGGTGTGTCCGGCGGCCTGGAGGATCATGGCGAGCTGCTGCGCGTAGAGCTTGTGGTCCTCGCCCAGCACCATGAGATTCAGGTCCGCGCCCTTTTCCTGCT
This sequence comes from Candidatus Hydrogenedentota bacterium, assembly GCA_029554925.1. Classification (GTDB taxonomy): domain Bacteria; phylum Hydrogenedentota; class Hydrogenedentia; order Hydrogenedentales; family CAITNO01; genus JAAYBR01. Next base: position 8,142 of record JAKPUV010000223.1, read on the forward strand.
TGTCGAGGGAGTAGGCGAGATCGCGGTACCCGTACATGGAGCTGCCGTTGGCGCGGCGCAGCACGAAATAGCGGCCCTCCTCCTGGGCGTGTCCGAGGGGGGCGAGATCCACCACCAGCCGCTGCTCGTCGTCCGTGAAGAGGGCGCCCCTCGCGCGGAGCGCCTCCTCGATTTGGGCGAGGCGCGGGTCGTTCACATAGGCCGATTCCCGGTCGAAAATGTCATACGTGGCGCCCACCCGGCGGAGCACCGCCAGCTGCCCCTGGAGGCACAGGTCGGTGACCCGGCGGAAGCGCTCCTGCGCGCCGGGGTCCCCCTCCTCCATGTCCGAAAGAAGGGCATAGCCCTTCTCGGCGAAGGCGGGGTCCGATTCCGCGCGGGCGTTCGCCCGGACATAGGCGTCCAGAATGCCGTCGAAGTCCAGCCCCTGAATCTCGTCCGCAATCAGGACCAGCAGGCCGATCTGCCGGCCCATGTCGTTGACGTAGTAATGGACCTCCACATCGTGCCCCTCGAAACGCAGGAGCCGGGCCAGGCTGTCGCCGATCATGGCGCAGCGGCCGCGCCCGACATGGGGGCTGGCGTTGGGGTTGATGCTCGTGTGCTCGATGAGCACCCGGTGCCCGGCGCCGGTGTTCCCGCTGCCGTAGCGGCCGCCCTTGTCCAGCACCTCCGCCACCACGCCCGCGCCCACCCGCGACCGGTCCAGGCGCAGGTTGAGGTACGGCCCGGCGGCGGAAGCGGAGGTGATCTCCGGACCAAACGCCACCTTCTCCGCAGCCTCCCGGGCCAGCGCGGCGGGGTTGCCGCCCAGCCGCTTGGCCGCCAGGAACAGGGGCACCGCCACATCCCCTAGGTCGCGGTTGGGCGGGGACACGGGCGCGACGTCGCCGGGCTGCAGGGCGGGATACGCGGCAAGCACCGCGTCGGTGATCGAGGAAAACAGGCTCACGGGAAAAATCCTTTCATGGGAGGGGAGGGGCCGCCGGCATGCTCAGAGGCTGACCAGAACGGACACGCCGCCCCCTTCGGTTTCGGCCATGCGGGCGCCCTCTCCGGGGCTGTCGGCAAAGACAATCTCCCGCGCGAGCACCGTCTCGGAGATGGCCGCCTCAAAGCGCCGGAGAACTTCGGCCAGTTCCGGCGTCTGCGGGCACACCGCCAGGGTGATCCGCGCGTCGTAGGCGACGTTCATCTCCTTGCGCATGTCCTGCACCACGCGGACAAAATCGCGGACCCAGCCCTCATGGCGGAGCTCCTCCGTGATCTCGGTGGACAGGACCACAACCATTTCGGCGCTCTGCGCGGCGGAGAAGCCCTCCCGGGGCTGCAGCCGCACCTCCACGTCGTCCGGGCCGAGCTCCACCTCCCGCCCGTCAAGGGAAAGCATGATGCGGCCCGCGTCGCGCATCTGCGCGAAGAAGGCGGCGCCGGACCCCTCGGAGAGAAGCTGCCCGATCCTTTTCACGTTCTGGCCGTGTTTGGGTCCGAGCACCTTGAAGTTAGGCTTGACCAGGTAGGTGACATATTCGTCAGGATTGGCGGCGAAGGCCAGCTCCTTGATGTTCAGCTCCTCCAGGATCAGGTCCCGGTGCGTTTCCAGCGCGTGCCGCCGCGACGCGTCGGACAGGACGATCTCGCACAGCCCCAGGGGCTGGCGCACTTTGAGGTTCGCCGTCCGGCGGGCGTTCAGTCCGAGGGTGACGGCCTCGCGGGTCAGCCCCATGTCGGTGATCAGCGCCCAGTCGATGGCCTCCGCCGCGGCGCGGGGGAAGTCGGACATGTGCACGCTTTCCGGCACGCCGGGCAGCGGCGCGGCCAGATTGCGCCACGTTGCCTCGGCGTAGAAGGGGGTGAACGGGGCCATGAGCTGGGCGAAGGTGAGCAGGCACTCGTAGAGGGTCCAGTAGGCGTCGGTCTTGTCCGCGCTCCACGCGCCCGCCCAGAAGCGCGACCGGCTCCGGCGGACGTACCAGTTGGACAGTCCGTCCAGGAACGACGAGAGGGCGCGGGCGGCGGGATAGGTCTCGTACTGGTCCAGTGCGGAGCGCACCTCGACCACCGTGCGCGCCAGCTCGTTCAGGATCCAGCGGTCCAGCTCACAGCGGTCCGCCGCGGGGCGCCACGCGGGCCGCTCCGCCGGGGCGGCGGGGGAGGGGACCGCCGCCGGATCGCAGCCCAGGGCCGCCAGCAACTCCGCGGGGGCGTCGCAGGGCGAGAATCCGTCGAGGTTCGCGTAGATGACGAAGAAGGAGTACACGTTGTGCCAGCGGATGAGCATCTCCCGCTGGGCCTCCTCCACGTTGCGCTCCGTCATGCGGATGCCCGTGGTCGGCGGGTTCTTGGAGATCAGGCTCCAGCGCAGGGCGTCGGCGCTGTACTGGTCAAACAGCTCGTTCGGGTCCTTGTAGTTCTTGAGGCGCTTGGACAGTTTCAGCCCGTCCTCGCCGTGCACCAGGCCCAGGCAGATGCAGTTCTTGAAGGGGTGCGGCCAGGACGCCCGGTCCTCGCCGAACATGAGCGTGCTGATGGCGAGCAGGGCGTAGAACCACCCGCGCGTCTGGTCCAGCCCCTCGCTGATGAAGTCCGCGGGGAAATGGCCGGCGAGCAGCTCCTCCGACCCGGGAACGTGCGGGTAGCCCCACTGCGCGAAGGGCATGGACCCCGCGTCGTACCACACGTCAATCACCTCGGTCACGCGCCGCATCCGCGCCGAGGGGTCCTTCGGGCTCTGGTAGGTGACCGCGTCAATGTAGGGCTTGTGGACGCGCAGGTCGTCGCGCAGCGACGGGTCGGCC
>JAKPUV010000227.1 GCA_029554925.1 Candidatus Hydrogenedentota bacterium
CCGCGTCTTCGCCGCCACCATGACCCCGGAGGTGTCGCGGTCGAGGCGGTGGACAATGCCGGGCCGGTTCTGGTCGGCCCCGGCGCGCTGGAACCCGGGGCAGTGGAAGAGCAGGGCGTTCACCAGCGTGCCGTGGTCATGCCCGGGCGCGGGGTGCACCACCAGCCCGGCGGGCTTGTTCACCACGACCACGTCGTCGTCCTGAAACAGGATGTCGAGGGGAATGTCCTCGGGCTGGGGCTCGGCCGGGGGCGGGTCGGGCAGGTCCACGACCACCACCTCGCCGGCGGCCATCACCCGCGAGGGTTTCATGCAGACGTGGCTGTTGACCGTGACCCGCCCGTCCTGAACCACCTTCTTCAGGAAGGAGCGCGTCGCGTCCTCCACCATTCCCGCGAGGAAGACGTCCATGCGCAGGCCGGCCTGCGCCTCGTCCACCGTCATTTCCAGCAATTCCGACATGTGCCTCTCCGGGGTGCGGGGTTATTCGCGGAACATGCCGCGGAAATGCAGCACCGCGCCCATGAAGTCGTCTCCGAGCAGCGCCGGAAGCCAGCATTCCCCGGCGTCCTCCTCCTGCATTTTCTCCGCGCGCGCGGCGATCTCGCCCAGCGCGCGCTCGAGCACCCCCGCCATGGCCGTCCACAGCTCGTGGCGCTCCAGCCAGAACCGGGAGTCCAGCTCCAGCACGGCGGTGAGGAGGTCGCCGGGATGCTCCGCCGCCTCCAGCAGGGGGTCGGCGTCGAGCAGCGCGACGGCGGGCGGAACGGTGTGCGCCGGGGCCACGCCCAGCCGCACGACGGCCAGCAGGTCCGCCGGGCTGTACTTGCGCAGGGGCCTGTGCCCGACCCGCCGCGCGACGGCGGCGACGTCGTCGCTGGCGTCCGCGCCGTCGAAGCAGGCGGGGTCCAGCTCCGGCAGGGTGCGGCGCAGGTCCACGTCGTGCTCGAAGGGCATGGCGGTCACCCGAGGATGTCGGCGGCGCGCCGGAATCCGGGGGCGAGGGCGCGGTAGGCCGCCTGGTACTCGCGGAACCACCGGCCGTAGCCGGCCGAGGCCGCCGGGTCGGGGGACACGCGGTCCACCTCGCGGATGA
>JAKPUV010000229.1 GCA_029554925.1 Candidatus Hydrogenedentota bacterium
GAGCTGTAAACTGTTACGCTGTGGGGGGATAAGAAATGGTGCCCGAGGCGAGACTTGAACTCGCACCCCGTGAGGGACTAGATCCTTAGTCTAGCGTGTCTGCCAATTCCACCACCCGGGCATGGGGATCAACGGTCAATACTATACCCGAATCCCCGCCAACCGTGCAACTGCAGCCGCGCGCCGTTTGCCGGAAAATGGGGCCTGTGCTAGACTGTGGCCCTGTCCCCTGCGGCCCGCCCGCAGTCATGAAAGGTTTACCGCCCTGTGGCAACTCCCGCGGTTGAGTTTTCCGCCGTCATCCCCGTGCGCGACGACCCCGTCCGGCTGGAGCGCCTGCTCGCCGGACTGCGGGAGCACGCGCCGGCGGACCTGCTGCGCGAGATCATCGTGGTGGACGACGGGTCTACGGCGCCGCCGGAGGATGTCTGCGCGCGCCACGGCGCGGCAATGCTGCGTGTCTTCCCCGGCCGGGGGCCCGCCCACGCCCGAAACGCGGGTGCGGCCGCTGCCAGGGGTACGCACATCTTCCTGTTCGACGCGGACGTGACCTACGCCCCGGGGGCCGTCGAAAAGGCCGCCGCCCTCTTTGCGGCGGACCCGGACCTGAGCGCGGTGTCCTTCTTCAACCAGCGGTACGACGCGGCGGACGGGGTCGTGTCCAACTTTGTGGCCGTGCAGGAGCATTGCTGGTTCCTGAAATGCCTGGAGGACGGCGGGGACACGGGTCCGCTCGGCGGGCTGATGACTCGCAACGGGGCGATCCGCCGGGACGTGTACGAGGCGCTGGGCGGGTTCAGCGAGGACTATGCGACCAATGCCGGGGAGGACTACGATTTCGGCAAGCGGCTGGTCCGCGGGCACAAAAGCGTGATCACGGCGTCGCCGGTCTTCCACCACGCCTATCCCACCCGGGTGACGCGGCTCTTCCGCAACTATTTCCTGCGCACGGCGCTGTTTGTGCCCTATTACCTCACCCACAAGCCCCCGCTGGACAAGGCCCAGACCTCCGGAAGCGAGGCCCTGACCCGCCTCGCCGGGGTGGGCGCCGCAGGCATGGTCCCCCTGGTCTTCCTTCCCGTGGTCGGGGGATTCGCGGGGGTGTTGTTCCTTCTCTTGTCCGCGCTGTACACCGCGCTTATCTCGGATTTTCTGTGGGCGGCGTGGCGCTGGTGCGGCGAGGGCCATGCGAAGGCTTTTGACCTTACCGGCGACCCGGACGCGGACGTCAGGCGGGAGATCCGGCGCGGGGGCGACCGGTGTCTTCGCTTCACCGCCGCGTGCCTGCTCCTCCACTGGTCGACCTCATGCGCGATCGCGGCGGGGGGGGTGTGGGGGCTGGCCGGACATTTCCTTTCCGGCGGAAAGGCGCCCGGCGCTGCGGGGGGCGCGCCATGATCCCCCGGCAGCTGCGGGCCGTGGCGCACTGGGCGGCCTCCCTGGCCCAGGGTTCGCCGCAGTACCTCGTCCTCTACGTCACCTCGCGCTGCAACGCCCGGTGCCGCATGTGCTTCAACTGGGACGGCATGGCCGCGCGGCGCGCGGTCCCCACGCAGTCGCTGGAGGAGCTGACCCGTCTCGCCCGGACGGCGGGGCGGGTGCCCCACCTGACGCTGTCGGGCGGCGAGCCGCTCATGCGCGACGACGTGGCGGAGATTCTGGGCGCTTTTTACCGCCACGCGGGAACGCCGTTCTTCACCGTGCCAACGAACGCCCTCCGGCCCGACCGGGTGGCTTCGCTCATTCACCGCTTCACCGACCTCTGCCCCGCCGCGTTTCTGAATTTCTGCCTGCCCTTCCACGGGCCCGAGGCGGTGCACGACGACATCATGGGGATTCCCGGGGCCTTTGCGAAACGGGATGAGACCCTGCGGGTGGTGGAGGCGGCCCGGGCCGCGCATCCGAACATCTCCTGCACCCTCAACTGCGTCCTGTCGCAGTTCAACCACACGCACTGGCGGGAGACCCTGGACCTGGCGCTTGAGGCCTATGCGGGGGTCCCCT
>JAKPUV010000232.1 GCA_029554925.1 Candidatus Hydrogenedentota bacterium
GACGTGGTCATGGGGTTGCCCGGGATGACCCCGGCGAGGGCGGGCGGCAGGGGCCGCCATGCGCCGTCCACCCGCTCCAGATAGGCCAGCGACGCCAGCCCGCACGAAAGCGGGAGGAAGTCGTCCGCCGTGAGCAGCTCCGGCGCCTGCCGCTCCAGCGCGCGCACGGTCTGCGTCTGGGTGACGCGCTCCGCGCCGGGCCGGGTGTCGTTGCGCCCGAACCGGGCCTCGCACTGGAGGTTCAGCCCGCGCACGGCGGGATGGTCCAGCGCGAAGCGGAGCAGGCCGCCCAGCCCGTCCATGTTCACCCCGTTCCGCAACGTGGCCACCAGTGTGACCGGGATCCCGTGCTCCGCCAGACGGTCCAGCGCCGCCAGCTTCTGCGCCAGCAGGGGGCGGCCGCGCAGGGCCGTGTGGGCCGCGTCGTCCATCCCGTCAAACTGGAGATGCACCTCGAACCCGAGGCCGACGGACTTCAGGTCCGCGCAGGAGAGCCGCCCGTCCGCGATGGCGAGTCCGTTCGTGTTCAGCATGACATATTTGAAGGAGCGCGCCTTGGCCGCGTGGAGGATGTCCAGGAGTTGGGGGTGGCAGGCGGGCTCGCCGCCGCTGATCTGCACGATGTCCGGCTTGCCGTTCGCCGCGCGCACGCAGGCGTCCAGCATGAACTCGATCTCGTCCAGCGGGCGGTGCGCCCCGCCGCCGCCGCTGTCCGCAAAGCACACGGGACAGCCCAGGTCGCACGCCGTGGTCACCTCGATAAGGGCGACGCAGCTCTTCTGCCGGTGGTTCGGGCAGAGGCCGCAGTCCAGCGGGCACCCGCGCCCCGGCGCGGTCTGGGCGGCTTCGGGCGGGCGGTTCGGACGGCGCGCGGTCTCCCACCGCTTGTAGAGTTCCGCGTCATGTTCCACCACACTGGCGAGTTCTCCGCACTCCGGGCAGTTCAGGTGAAACACCAGCGCGCCCGACTCCTCGACGATTTCGGCGGGGACCACCGCGCGGCACGCCGCGCACCATCCCTTTGTGGTTCTTGGATACATGCCGTCCTCCCGGTTCATGCGGCGCGCCTTCAGGACGCGCCGCCCGACAGCATACCCGCGCGCGCCCCGGCGGGACAACCGCCACGCGGGGCCTGTCAGAGAAGGAGAACGGCGTAGTCCACGGGGAGGTGGGTGTCGCCGTCGAGGCGGCGGGCAAGCATGAAGAGGTAGTCGCTGAGGCGGTTGGTGAAGCGGAGGAGGTGGTCGGCGGGGAACTCGGGCACGGCGCGCTTGAGCGTGACCAGCCGGCGCTCGAAGGCGCGGGCCGTCGTGGCGGCGAGGTCGGCGCGGGCGGCGGCGCGGTTGGCCGCGGAGACGATGAAGGACTTGGGCAGGGGCGTGAGCGCCTCCACCCGGGCCTGCTCCTCCTCAAGGTGGGCGAGGTGCTTCGGGCCGATCTCGCCCTGCCGCCACTTGGGGTGCTTTTTCATCGGGTCACTGACCTCGGCGCCGATGAGGAAGCAGGCGTGCAGGAGCCACCAGAGGAAGGCGGCCTCGGGCTCATGCGCCCCGCCGCCGTCGTTCTCCAGAATTTCCAGCCGCAGCAGGGCCAGCTCAGCGCGCAGGCTGTCCAGCGCGCCGGTCGCCTCCACAATGGGGTCGTCCTTGGGCACGCGGTCGCCCGCGAGGATTCGCGTGCTTCCGTCGTCGCCCGTTTTGGTCGTGACCTGGGAACGCATGGCGTCCTCCCTATTCAATTTCCACCCCCACGGGGCAGTGGTCGGACCCGGTGACATTGTCGTCAATCCAGGCGGCCCTCACCCGGGGCAGGAACCCGTTGTTCACACAGTGGTAGTCAATGCGCCAGCCGATGTTCCGGGCGCGCGCCGCGAAGCGGTAGTTCCACCAGGAATACTGCACCTTGTCCGGGTGGAGGCTGCGGAAGGTGTCGGCGAAGCCCGCGTCCAGGAAGCGGGTCATGGCCTCGCGCTCCTCGATGTAGTAGCCCGCGTTGTTCTCATTCTCCTTGGGCCGGGCGAGGTCGATTTCCCGGTGGGCGATGTTGAAGTCGCCGCAGAGGAGCACGTTCCGCTTCTTCTTCACCAGCCCGGCGGCGAACTTAGTGACGGCGTCGCACCAGGCGATCTTGTAGGGGAGCCGGGCGCGCTCCGACTGGCTGTTGGGCCAGTAGCCGTTGAGGACCGTGAACTCCGGAAACTCGACCACCTGCATGCGGCCCTCGGCGTCGAACTCGGGCGCGCCCAGGGTGGTCACGCTGACGGGCTCGCGCAGGGTGAAGAGGGCCGTGCCGCTGTACCCCTTCTTCTGCGCGGGGTTCCAGTGGGTGCGGTAGCCGAAGGCGCACCTCACCGAGTCGTCCAGCTCCTCCGGGAGCACGCGCGACTCCTGGACGCACAGGATGTCCGGCCGCGCCGCCTCGAGCCAGCCCAGGAACCCGTTCTTCAGCGCGGCCCGCAGGCCGTTCACATTCCAGGAGATGATTTTGGTCATTCGTGGGAACACTCCTTTGCCCGGACAACAGGATACCCGCGCGGCGGACAGGGTGCAACCGGGGGTTTCTGGACAGGTCGGGAACATGCTACACTGGAAACGAAATTCCCCGGAAGCATGAAGGAGGTTTTCGCGTGGGCGACAAAGGGGTGTGGATCGTTGCCGCCGTGCTGGCGGCGGGCCTGGCCGCGTTCATCGTGCTGCGGGGCGCGCCGACCGCCCCGCCGCCCCCGGCGCCCCCCGCCGCGCCCGAAGCGGCGCCGCCGCCTCCGTCCGAGGCCCCTGCGCCGCCTGAACCGCCCGCGCCCGCGCCTGTCACCGGCGAAATGGTGGAGAAGCTGCTCTACGGCATGACCTATGAGAACGTCATGGAGCGGTTCGGCCGCGAATCGGACGAGACGGAGACGGAATACGAGCAGGGCACGCCGGGCTACACGTCGCCCTCGGTGACGGTATGGCACCGGTGGGACAATCCGGACGGGTCGGCCGCACGGGTGGGGTTCGTGAACCAGAAACTGGAGCGAAAGGTCTTTGTGGACGCCGGAGGGGCCCCCTCGGGCGGCACGGAGCCAGAACTGTGGAAAGACAAGGAGTTCAAGCTATGAAGAAAGCCGTGGCCCTCGTCCTGCTGGCCTGTTTCGCGGGCGCCGCCGCCGCGCAGGAGGTCTCCCTGCGCGTGATGTCGTTCAACGTCCGCTACGGCACCGCGCCGGACGGCAAGAACGCCTGGCCCAAGCGCAGGGACATCGTGGTGAACTGCGTGAAGCAGGCGGATGCCGACATCATCGGCCTGCAGGAGTGCCTGGAGTTCCAGGCGCGGTATATCGTGGCCGGGCTGCCGGAGTACCAGTGGATCGGCGTGAGCCGCGACCCCAACGGCAAGGGCGAGATGACGGCGGTGCTCTACCGGACGGGCAAACTGTCGCCCGTGGGGGTGCGGCATTTCTGGCTGAGCGAGCAGCCGGAGGTTCCCGGATCCGTCTCGTGGGACTCCAGCCTGACGCGCATGGCCACCCTCGTCCGCTTCCAGCACCAGGAAACGGGGCGTTTCCTCACCTACGTCAACACGCACCTCGACCACAAGGGCGAGCAGGCGCGCGCGGAGGGCATCGGCGTCATCTGCCGGGAGCTGGAGAAGGAGGACCCGGCGCTGCCGGTGGTGTTGACCGGGGACTTCAACGCCAAGGCGGGCGCAAGCGCACCGTACACCCGCGCCCTGGAGGCGGGTTTCCGCGATGCGTGGGTGGAGGCGCCGGAGAAGAAGGGCCCGCCCGTCACCTGGTCGTCCTTTGCCGCCCCCAAAGAGGGGGAGGACAGCCGGATTGACTGGGTGCTCTTTCGCGGGAACGTTTCGGCGCAGTTCTGCGAGACGGTGCTGTACAACGAGGACGGGCGCTATCCCACGGACCACTTCCCGGTGCTGGCGGGCCTAACCCTGGCCCCCTGACCGGCCCGGCTTTGGCGGCCGCCGCTTCCCCGGGAAGGGCGGCCGCTTTGCCTTTTCGGGGCGGGGCCCGGCGGACTTGCCCTGCGGGCGCGCGGCGGGCGGCCTGGGCGGCGCGGCCGCCGCCTCGGGCTTGCGCATGATGAACAGGTAGTTGAACCCTCGCAGGAAGAAGTTTCCCTCCACTGCGGCGGTGTGCCAGTGGTTCAGGTCCAGTTTCTTGTTGCGGCGCACGACGGAGACGATGTCCACGGGCTCGAAAAACCGGCACATCCTGTGGAACAGCTCGAAGCCGATGGGCATGAAGGGCTTCCCTTTTTCGAAGGAGTCGGAGACATAAAGCGCCATGTGGCGGCCCGGCCGCAGGACCCGGCGGATTTCCGACAGCACCCCCTCCATGGCCCGGTAATATTCCGGCCCGCCTGCGTGCAGCTTGCCGATGCAGGCGGGGTCGTCGCCGTAGTCAATGTGCGTGGAGTAGGGCGGGTCCACGAAGACAAAGGCCGCCTTC
>JAKPUV010000233.1 GCA_029554925.1 Candidatus Hydrogenedentota bacterium
TGCGCGCGGGCGGTCCAACTTGGTAGAGTCAGCGGGGGGGCGCGGGGCGCCCCGGTCCCCCACGGAACAACCTCCCAAGGAGAGACACACGATGCGTCGCACGACTGTTCTTTCAGGCCTTCTCATTGTAGCACTCGCGGCGGCCGCCGCCCTTCCCGCTTTTGCGGCGGACGACGACAAGGTGATGGGCGTGTACGAGGGCGCCTTTGACGGCGGCGGCTGGGACGGGAAGACGATCCGCGCCCAGGTGCGCGCGGAGAGCAAGTTCGCCCAGGTGGCGGTGATCAAGGTCGGCGACGGGACGCAGGAGGTCCGGGTCGAGGTGCCGGGCAAGGGCCGCGAGGGCCGCTTCACCTTCACCGGCACCGTGGACCTCGGCGCGCTGGGCGGCAAGGCGGAGGTTTCCGGCAAAATCGCCAGTGAGACGTTCACCGGAACGATCAAGACCAAGAAAGAGGCGGCCTTCACCCTAAAGCGGACCTTCCCCGAGCCGCCGACGCGCGGCATGGCCGCCCCCGAGGGCGCCGTGGCCCTGTACGACGGCACAAACCTCGACCAGCACTGGAACCTGGTGCCCCACTGGTGCCCCCAGCCCGACGGCTCGGTCCAGATCTGCAACACGAACCTCCAGACCAAGGAGGAATTCGGCTCCGGGCTCTACCACATCGAGTTCATGACGCCCTTCCTGCCCGAGGAGCGCGGCCAGGGCCGCGGCAACAGCGGCTGCTACATCCTGGGCCGCTACGAGGTGCAGGTGCTCGACAATTTCGGCTGGGAGCCCAAGGACAACCTCTGCGGCGGCATCTACCAGAAGGCCGTCCCCATCGCGGACGCCGTGCTGCCGCCCCTCCAGTGGCAGACCTACGACATCACCTTCACGGCCGCGCAGTACGACGCGGCGGGCAACAAGACGGCCAACGCCCGCATCACCGTGGTCCACAACGGCATCACGGTCCATGACGACGTGGAGCTGGACAGCCCGACGCCGGGCGGCGTGAGCGACCAGGACGGGCCGAAGGGCCCGCTCTTCTTCCAGGACCACGGCAACACCGTGAAGTTCCGGAACATCTGGTTCAAGCCCGCCGGCTGAGCGGCCCGG
>JAKPUV010000261.1 GCA_029554925.1 Candidatus Hydrogenedentota bacterium
GGCGCATGACGCGGTGATCGTGGCCTGCGGGATGGAGGTGCCCGCGCAGGACCGCGTGTTCGTGGTTCCCGAGGAGGCGCTGGCGGTGCGCGCCGTCGGCGCGGGGAAAAACGCGGCCCTGCTCCTGCATTTCCTGTTCACCATCGGCCGGTGGCCCTGTCCGGAGATCACGGCGCACCGCGACACCCTGCGGCAGCGCCCGTTCAACTCCGCCCTCGGGCGGCTGGAGGACGGCGAGAAGGACGCCTACGCCGTGGAGCGGCTTCACGGCGGCGCGGCCCGCGGGGACACCCCGGCGGCCGAGGCCGCCCGCTGCCTCCACTGCGACTGCCAGCGCCCGGTCTCCTGCAAACTGCGCCAGTATGCCGAGATCCACGGCCTTGGGCCGCAGCTCCGCCGCAGCCTGCCCCGGCCCGCCGTTGGACCCGTCCTGCGCGCCGGGCGTATCCTGTTCGAGCCGGGCAAATGCGTCCGCTGCGGGATCTGCGTGGCCCTCACGCGCCGTCCCGGCGGCGGCCCCGGCATGGCCTTCACCGGGCGCGGCCTCGACTCGCGTGTCGGCCCGACGTCGGGCGCGACGCTCGCGGAGGCCCTGGGTGCGGAGGCGGAGGAATGCGTGCGCGCGTGCCCCACGGGCGCGCTGGCCTTCGAGAACGGGGAGACCCCGCCATGAGAATCCTCTCGCTGGTTCCGGGAAGCGGCGGCACCTTCTACTGCCAGAACTGCCTGCGCGACCGCACCATGGTGCGCGCCCTGCGCCGCCTCGACCACGACGTGGTCATGGTCCCCCTCTACCTGCCCATGTACGGCGGCGACACGGAGGTGGACACGGCCGCCCCGATCTTCTTCGGCGGCATCGGCGCGTACCTCCGCGAGAAGCTGCCCCTGCTGCGCCATGCGCCGGAGGGGCTGATGCGCCTGCTGGACGCCCCGGCGCTCCTGCGCTGGGCGGCGAAACAGGAGGGCTCCACGCGCGCCGCCGACCTCGGCGCCATGACCCTCTCCATGCTCAACGGCGAGCGCGGCGGCCAGGCGGCCGAGATTGACCGGCTCGTGCGCTGGATCACGGAGCAGGAGCGCCCCGAGGTCATCCACGTGTCCAACGCCCTGCTGCTGGGCCTCGCGCCCCGCCTGCGGGAGGCGACGGGCGCGGCCATTGTGTGCAGCCTCCAGGATGAGGAGCCGTGGGTGGAGGGCATGGGCGCGCCGTTCACCGGCCTCGTGTGGGACGCCATGCGCCGCCTCTCGGGCGAGGTGGCGCTGTTCCTCTCGACCAGCCGGTGGTACGCCGGCCGGATGCGCGAGCGGCTCGGCCTCGCGGAGGAGCGCGTGCGCGTGGTGTGCCCCGGTGTGGACCCGCCCGCCGCCCCCGCCTGGACCGTCCCCCCGGACCCGCCGACGATCGGCTACCTCTCCCGCGTGCATCCCGCGCAGGGGTTTGACGCACTCCTGAACGCCTTCACCGAACTGCGGCGCGATCCGCGCTTCGGCGCCCTGCGCCTGTCGGCCACGGGCGGCGTCACCCCCGCAGACCGCGCCTATGTCGCGGCGGTAAAGAAGCGCCTGCAACGCGACGGGCTGGCGGACGCCGTGGAGATCAACGAGTCCTTCTCCTCCGCGCCCGGCGCGGAGTTCTTCGCGCCCCTCAGCGTGCTGTCCACCCCCGCGCCGGCCGGCGAGGCCTTCGGCCTGCAGATCGTGGAGGCCATGATCCGGGGGATTCCGGCGGTGCAGCCGCGCATCGCGGCGTACCCCGAGATTCTGGAACAGGGCGGCGGCGTGCTCTACGACCCGTCCGCCCCCGGCGCGCTCGCGGAGGCCCTCGGCGAACTGCTGGCCGATCCGGAACGGATCCGGACGCTGGGCGCCGAGGCGCGCGAGATCGCCTTGGCGCGGTTCTCCGCCAACGCCGCCGCGAGGGAGACCATCGCCGCCTACGAGGCGGCCCGGGAGTTGCGGCCATGAAGCGAATCGGGGTTGCCCTCCTTCTCCTGGTTATCGTCGCGGCCGTCGCCGTCGTGGTGGGGCTTCGGACCGGCCTGTTCCGTTCCCTGCGTCCCCCCGCCGCCGACGCCGAGGTGTCCGCGTTCCCGTCCACCCCCCCCGCGCCCGCGCTCCCCGCCGACACCGGCGGCGACTGGCCCGCCTACCACGGCGGGCCGGAGCTGCGCGGCGTGGCCGACGCAACGTTCCCGGACGCGGTGGCGGTGAAGTGGCGCGTCAAGACCGGCGCGCCGGTGCGCCAGACGCCGGTGGTGAAGGACGGCCGCATCTTCGCCGTGACGGCGCGGGGCGACGTGATCGCCGTGGCGGCCGACGGCACGGAACTCTGGCGCGCGGAACTGCGGCTGCCCGCCGAGGGGAACCCGGAACCCCTGCACATGCGCATCGAGGCCCCGCCCGTCGCGGTGAAGGACCTGCTGGTGGTCGGCACGGACGAGGGCATCCTCCTCGCGCTGGACGCGGCCACGGGCGCGGAGCGCTGGCGGCTGCCCCTGAGCGGCGGCGTCATCCGGGGCGCGCCGAACTACCTGCCAAGCCTGGACCGCCTCTTTGTCATCGAGCAGTCCGCCGGGGCGCTGCTGTGCGTGAACCCCGCCGACGGCGCCGTGGTGTGGCGCGTGGAGGGCGTGGACCGCAGCGACGCCGCGCCTTCCGTGTCGGAAAAGTTTGTCGTCTACGGAAGCTGCGCCGGGGCGCTGCATGTCTTCTCGACGGAGAAGGGGGAGAAACTGCGCGACATCAAGATCGAGGGGGACGGCCAGGTGGCGGGCGGCGCGGCGATGGAGGGTGCGCTGGTGTGGGCGGGCGCGCGCGGCGGCATGGTCGTCCACGCGAACCTGGAGACCGGCGAAATCCTCTGGGTGAACGGGGACATGGAGTCGGAGGTCTTCGGCACCCCCGCCGTCGCCGCGGACCGCGTGGTGGCCGTGTCCAACGACGGGTTCCTGTACGCCGTGGACCGCGCGTCGGGAAAACTGCTCTGGAAGCACGACACGCTGGGGTTCCCCCTGTCGCCCGTCATCGCGGGGGACCGGGTGCTCTGCGCCGCCGACGGCTCGCTGCTCCTCGTGGCGCTGGCGGACGGCAAAGTGCTGTGGTCGCAGGAGCTGTCCGACGAGATCACCAGCCCCGCCGTGACGCGCGGCGGCATTTACCTCGGCACGGAGGACGGCGCGCTCGTGGCGCTGGGTCCGGCCCCGACGGCGGAGGGCGGTGGCAATGGCCCCTGAGAACGTTCTGCTGGAACTGCGCGGCGTGCGCCGTGCCTTTGACGGCCCCGCCGGGCCCCTGCCCGTGCTCGACGGGGTGGACTTCACCCTGCGCGCCGGGGAGGCCGCGGCCGTCACCGGCCCCTCGGGCTGCGGCAAGAGCACGCTGCTCCAGCTCATGGGCACCCTCGACCGGCCCGACGCCGGACAGGTGCTCCTCGACGGTGCGGACACGGCGGGCCTGTCCCCCGGCGCCCTCGCGGGCCTGCGCAACCGCACCATCGGCTTTGTCTTCCAGTTCCACCACCTCCTGCCGCAGTGCACCGTGCTGGAGAACGCGCTGGTGCCCGTGCTGGAGCGCGCCCGCGCCGCCGACGCCCGCGCGCGCGCCCTCGCGCTGCTGGACCGCGTGGGCCTGGCCGGACGCGCGGACCACCGTCCCGGCGAGCTGTCGGGCGGCGAGCGCCAGCGCGCCGCCGTGGTGCGCGCCCTCGTGAACCGGCCGCGCCTCCTGCTGGCCGACGAGCCGACGGGCGCGCTGAACGAGGCCGCCGCCGACTCCCTCGCGGACCTGCTCGTGGAACTCCAGCGGGACGAGGGCCTCGCGCTGGTCGTCGTGACCCACGCCCCCGCCGTGGCCCGCCGCTTCGGCGCGCAGTGGACCCTGCACAACGGGAAACTGGTGTCCGCATGAACCTCCGCCGCATGGCCGCGCGCGGCGTCCTCTGGCACCGCCGCATGCACCTCGGGCTGCTGCTCGGCGCGCTCCTCGCGTCCGCCGTGCTCTCGGGCGCCCTGCTGGTCGGCGCCTCCGTGAAGGGCACCCTGCGCGGCATCGCCCTCGCGCGGCTCGGCGGCGTGGCCGCCGCCCTCGATTGGGGCGACCGCCATTTCACTGCGGACCTCGCCGATGCCGTGGCGGAAAACGGCGCGCGCCCAGCGGCCGCCGTGCTGTCCGCCCGCGCGACCGCCGCTCCGCCGCCCGGCACTGCCGGGGCGGGCGACACGCCGCAGCTCAACCGCGCGCGCCTCTACGGTGTGGACGCCGCCTTTGCGGCCTTTGCGGAGACCCCGGCGGCCTTCCCCAAACTGGGGCCGCAGGAGGTGGCCGTGAACGCCGCCGTGGCCGCTCGCCTCGGCCTGAAGCCCGGCGACGACCTGACGCTGCGCATGCCGCGTCCCTCCGCCATGCCCCTCGACGCGCCTCTTGCGCGCGGCGGCGACCGCGACACCGTGGCCGCGCTGGTGACGGTGAAGGCCGTGCTGGACGACAACGCCCTGGGCCGCTTCAGCCTCGCCGCCGACCAGGCCATGCCCCTGAACCTCTTCGCCGACCGCGCGTGGCTCCAGGAACTGCTGGAACTCCCCGGCAAGGCCAACCTGCTGCTGGCCGGGGGCGACGCCGCCGGGGCGCAGGCCGCCCTGCGCGCGGCGTGGCGGCCGGAACAGGCGGGCTACTCCGTGCGCTCCGGTCCGGACGGGTGGATCCAGGTGGAGTCGGACCGCATCTTCCTGGAGGACGCCGTGCGGGAGGCGCTGGCGAACGCGCCCGTCCAGCCCACGCTGACCTACCTCGTGGACCGCATCGCCCTCGGCGGCCGGAGCACGCCGTACTCCTTCGTGGTGGCCGCGCCGGTCTGCGATGCGCCGGAGGACGCCGCGTGCGTCTCCCCGTGGCTCGCGGAGGCCCTGGGCTCGAAGCCCGGCGACCGCATCGAGCTGGCATGGTCCGCACCGGGCCCGGACAACACCTATGAGACCCGGCGCGGAAGCCTGACGGTGCATGCCGTCCTGCCGGAGCCCGCGCTGGCGCTGGAGCGCGCCCTCGCGCCGCGCTTCCCCGGCCTGACGGACGTGGACACCTGCCGCGACTGGGACATCGGCATGCCCCTCGACGAGGAGGCCCTGAACGACCCGGCGAACGAGGAATACTGGAAGGCCTTC
>JAKPUV010000338.1 GCA_029554925.1 Candidatus Hydrogenedentota bacterium
TTCCTACATCCGCAAGGCCGCCATCCGCAACAAGATCCCCTACATCACCACGGCCGCCGCGGCCCTCGCCGCCGCCCGCGGCATCGCCGCGCGCCGCGAGGGGAAGCACGAAATCCGCTCCCTTCAGGAGTACCACGCCGACCTCGGATAACCGTCCGTTCCCCCGCCCCCGCGCTCTCCGCGCGGGGGCGGTTCTTTTTCCCGTTTCCTGCTGGGAACCGCGCGGGCGCGGGACTATAATGTCCCCGGTCCGCCATCCGGCGGGCGCGCGGGGCTCTCCACCAAGGGAGGACGTTGTCATGAGATTCCTGTCACCGCTTTGCATGGGCGTTGCGGCGCTGTGCGCCGCCGCGGGGGCCGTCTCCCCCGGCCCCGACGAGCTGGCCACCGCGGACCGGTGGGCGCGGGCGAAGTTTGCGGGGGACACGTCCCTTCCCCCCGCGCCGTCCCTCGTGGTGCTGGAGAACCACAACCCCGTGCAGAAGAACGGGCGCTTTGGAAAACCCCTGCGCATCGGGGAGACGGAGCACGCGCGCGGCCTCTACGTCCATGCCAACAGCAAACTTCTTGTGCGCCTGCCGGGGCCCGCGAAAACCCTGACGGCCGTGGCGGGCATGGACAACAACGGGGACACGGCGGGCGGCAGGGGCTCGGTGGTCTTCTCTATGGTGGCCGGGAAAAAGGCCCTCTTCACCTCGGGCGTCCTGCGCGGCGGCGATCCGGGCGTGCCCGTGTCCGTGGACCTGTCGGGCGCGACGGAGTTCACGCTGGAAATGGGCGACGCCGGGGACGGCATCTCCGCCGACCAGGGCGAATGGGCAGACGCGAAGGTCACCCTCGCCGACGGCTCGGAGCTGTGGCTGGACGAGCTGCCCATGCCGGGAAGCCCCGTCGTGCCGGACGGCGACACGCCGCCCTTCTCCTTCGTCTACGGGGGCAAGCCCTCCGCCGAACTGCTGAAGGCCTGGAAGGTGGAGCGGACGGAAACGCGCCTTGACGACGCCCGAACGGGCCACATCCTCACCTACACCGACCCGGACACGGGGCTGGTGCTGCGCTGCGAGGGGATCGCGTACCACGACTTCCCGACGGTGGAGTGGACCCTGCACTTCAAGAACACCGGCGCCGCGGACACGCCCCTCCTCGAGAACATCCAGGCCCTCGACCTGCGCCTGGAGCGCGGGGACACCGGCGAGTTCGTCCTCCACCACAACGTGGGCTCCCCGGCGAACGGCAACGACTACGGCCCCCTGGAGACCAAACTGGAGGCGAAGACCACCAAGCGCGTCGGCGCGGCGGGCGGCCGCCCGACCAACACCGACCTGTCGTACTTCAACATCGCCTCAACGGTGGACGACGGCCTTATCGCCGTGGTGGGCTGGCCGGGCCAGTGGGCGGCCGACTTCGCCCGCGACGGCGGGAAGGGCCTGCGCGTCACCGCCGGGCAGGAGCTGACGCGCTTCAAGCTGCTGCCGGGCGAGGAGGTGCGCTCGCCCCTCATCGTCCTCCAGTTCTGGAAAGGCGGCTGGGACCGCTCCCAGAACATCTGGCGGCGCTGGATGATGGCCCACGGCATGCCGAAGCCCGGCGGCAAGCTCCCCGCGCCCATGGTGGAGGGGTGCAGCTCCCGCGCCTACGAGGAGATGATCAAGGCCGACGCCGACAAGCAGATCATGTTCATCAACCGCTATCTCGAGGAGAAGATCAAGATAGACTACTGGTGGATGGACGCGGGCTGGTACATCCAGGAGAAGGGATGGCCCCAGGTGGGCACCT
>JAKPUV010001335.1 GCA_029554925.1 Candidatus Hydrogenedentota bacterium
CCTGGAGCCCTCCACCCCGCTGCCGCCGGTGTCCGTGACGGCGCTGCCGTCGGCGCGGGGCATTCTGGTGCGCTGGCTGCCGAGCCCGTCGGCGGATGTCACGGGGTATCTTGTCTACCGGACGGGTTCCACCCCGTTTGACCCGGACACGGCGCTTCAGCTCACGGGAACGCCCGGGGCGGGCCTGTGGTTTGAGGACACCACGGCCCCCGAGGGCGTCCCCCTGCATTACTGGGTGCGCGCGGTGGACGCGGACGGCAACCAGAGCGTTGTGTCGGAGGGGGCCACCGCCGTGGCCGGGGCGCTGCTCGCGCCGCTTCCCGATCTCAGCGCGGCCCGGGGCGAATATGTCCGGGTGCCCCTGGTGATCCAGGCGGGGATCGCGTCGGGCGTCAATCCGCAGGCGCTCGACTTCACCCTGGCATACCCGGAGACGCTGGTGGACCCGGCGCGCGAGATTCTCTTCGAGAAGACCCCGCTGACGCACGGCATGCTGGTCAACTTCAATCCGGACATTCCGGGGATGGTGCGCATCAGCGGCCTGAGCGTGGCGGGCCTCGGCGAGATCCGGGGCGAGGGCCGACTCTTCGATGTGCTGCTGCCCATCCGGCGCGACGCCGTGTCGGGGAGCTGCGGGGAGCTGCGCTATGAGGACATGCTGGACGGGGCCACGCTCCGGCCCGGCGTGCTGCTGCACGTCGTGGGCGGGGAGGAGCCCGTGCCGGTGGACTATTCGGCGCCCGGGCGCCTGTGCGTGGGGCGCGGGGACGACGGGGAGGCCTGCCGTCCCGGCGACCTCACGGGGGACCTGCTGGTGTCGGCCATGGACGTGCTGGCGGCGCTCCGGGTGAGCGTGGGGCTGCTGCGCATCACGGACCCCTGCCGTTTCGGCGCGGGCGACCTCAACGCGGACGCCCGGATTGACCCCGCGGACGCGATCCTGATCGGACGGCTCGCGGTGGGCCGCCCGCTTAACCCCGGGGGCGACGGAAAGACGGCGGAGGACTGGATGTCCGAGAAGGACGGCGCGGTGACCGTGTCGCTCTCCTCGGTGACCGGCGCTCCGGGGCGCTTTGTGGACATGCCGGTGCTGCTGGACCAGTTCGCCGGAGTGGCCGGCGCCGACCTGATCCTGAGCCTGCCCGCCGACCTGCGGTTCGTTTCGGCCGAGCCGTCGGGCGCGGCGGCCGGTTTCAGCATCGCCTGGCAGCAGCAGGACGGCGTGGCGCGCCTGGCGGTGAGCTCTGACGAGCCCCTGGGCCTGGGCGCGGGCGCCGTGGCCATGCTGCGCTTTGTCATTGCCCCCTTCGTGGACGAGGGCACCGAGCTGCCCGTCGCCCTGACCGACGCCGTGCTGTACGGCGAGTATGGCGAGCGCTTCGACTGGTACGGCGAGGTGCTGCGCGCGGGCGGTCTGGTGACCGTCGGCGAAGCCGCAGCGGACGCCGTGCAGCTTGCGGTCCTGGTGAGCGGCGAGGGAACGGTTACGCCCGTTCCGGACCCGGCCGGGTACGCCCCCGGCTCCATCGTGACCCTCCAGGCCGCGCCCGCCGAAGGGTGGGCCTTCGCGCAGTGGCGGGTGAACGGTGTGCCCTCCGCCGCAGGGCAGGAGATCGAGGTCGCGCTGGACACCGACACGACGGTGACGGCCCTGTTTGAACAGCTTGTCGTGGTTTCCGGAACGGTCACTGTGCCCGCCGCCGAAGGGCTGGCGGAGGCCGCCGCACGGCAGCTGGTGATAGACGCGGACCTTGACCCGCAGGTTGATCGGGCGTACAGCGACACGGTGCCGCAGGGTGTTGTCATTTCCCAGTCGCCCGAGGCGGGCGGCGTGGCGGACTATGCCTCCGTGGTGACCCTGGTGGTCTCGCGGGGCGCCGAGCCGCGCACCGTGCCGGCCCTTTCCGGTAGGACGGAGGCGCAGGCGCGGGCGGCTGTGGCGGCTGCGGGCCTGGTGGTGGGAACAGTCTCCACCGCGCACAGCGACACGGTGCCCGCGGGACAGGTCATGGCGCAGACACCGGCCGCGGGCACGCAGGCGGACTATCAGTCCGCTGTCGATATCACGCTGTCCGACGGCCCGGCGCCGCGCATTGTGCCGGACCTTTCCGGCATGACGGAGGCGCAGGCGCGGGCGGCCGTGGCGGCCGCGGGCCTGACGTTGGGAACGGTCTCCACCGCGAACAGCGACACGGTGCCCACGGGACAGGTCATGTCGCAGACGCCGGCCGCAGGCACGCAGGCGGACTACCAGTCCGCCGTGGACATCAC
>JAKPUV010000348.1 GCA_029554925.1 Candidatus Hydrogenedentota bacterium
GTTTGGGGTGGACGCGAAAATCTGCCCCATGCCGCGCGGGTCCGTGTCGTTGAATTGACGTGTCCAATGTTTGCCGTCCCGAGAGGTCGCCAGGCGGATGCCGGGCAGGACGCCGTCCTTTCCCCGGTAGGAGTAGTACATGTACCAGTCCCATCGGTTTTCGGAGGCGTTCCATTCGCGCATCACGGCCGCCTGGGAGGCCATTTCCTCATGATAGGGGGCTGCGGGCTCCGGGGCCAGCACCGGGGCGTCGCCCTGCCGGAGGATGTTCTCAGGCGTGATGGCCGAGTACCCGTCCTCCCCCGCCGGACAGACCGCCAGACCGATGCGGTCCTGCACCGTGCCCGTGGTGCCGGAGTAGTAAATGTAATAGGCGTCTTCCTCGGGGAGGTAGAGAACGGTGTCCAGCCGGATGCTTCCCGAGTCCCAGCCCGTATGGGGGGGCGTGAAGACGGGGTTCGCGGGGTCCTGGTGCCAGGTGAGCGGGTCGCCTGCCTCGGCCCACGCCTTGCCGACCGCCGCCGTGCTGCGGTTCGACGCGGGCACCGCCCCGTAGAACATGATCAGCCGTCCCGGCACCTTCGGATTTGGCAGGATGCACGGCTCCTCAATCTGCTGGGACATCCACGCGCTGTCCGAGCGGGACAGGATGCGCTTCCCAAGCACGGTGTCCGGCTCGGCGGACGCGCCTGCCGCGCAAAGACAGGCCAGCAGGCCCAGAACGGTGAGACCGGACATCCTTGCTCCTCGGCGGCGGCCTCCGGAGCGAACCCGCCGCGGGTCAGCTCATTTCGGCCAGACTTTCACGGAGAGGTCTCCGCCCTGGGGCCCTTCAAAGGGGCCGGGGAAGGGGTTGTCGAGGTTGCGCTTCGCGCCGAAGTGGTCGGTGTCCACCGTGAGGGGCGAGCCGTCGCGGTTCTCGTAGGGGAGGTCCGGCACGACTGCCTTGCCGAGGCGTTCGGTGGTGACGGGCTTGCGGGCGTTCTCTTTGGCCCAGGCGGCGTCCATCTTGCCCTCCAGCCAGACCGCGCCGTCCTTCTCCACCAGGCGGAATGCCGGGTCGAAATCCTTTACGACCAGCGGGTTCTTCTCGGCCTTCGCGGGGCGCGCACCGTCGAGGTGGACGTTGTCCTCGATGAACATGGGGAGCCGGGCCTTGTCATAGACGCGGAGGCTGGCGCGGCCCGTGAGGAGGTTGTTGAGGAAGCGGTCGTCCCCGGCGGGGTTGTCGTGGAGGCCGGCGACCTCGGTGGAGTGGGCCTTGTGGAACGGCGTGAGGCGCGCGTCGTACTCGTGCATGCGGAAG
>JAKPUV010000366.1 GCA_029554925.1 Candidatus Hydrogenedentota bacterium
CGCGGTGCATCTCGCGCGCCTCGAAGAGCAGGAGGGGAACCTGGCCCGTGCCATCGAATTGCTGCAACTGGCCATCAAAGCCACTCCTCACCCGGAGGCGTTGCAACGCCAAATCGAGGAACTCGAGCAGCGCCGCGCCGCGCATTCGCCCGGCGCCAGCCCTCCAGCGCATTAACGCCTCTCGCGACCATCCCGGCCCCGTGCGTTCGCGACAGACGGCAAGCTTTTTAGCGCGTTAAGCCAACGGTTGCTTGCTCCCGCTCCCGGGAGGCGGCGGCGGGTGGTGTCGTGTCCGGTGCCCCTCGTCGCCACAGCATCACCAGGCAGATTCCCAGTGAAAGGGCTGATAGGATCGCTCCGATGGTGAACGCCCGATCCCGGTGAACCAAGCTCACCTCATGCTGTCCGGCGGGCACTTCCAGAGCCTGGCAGGCGTAGTTCGCCCGCCAGAGCCGAACCGGACACCCATCCACCCACGCGCGCCAGTTGGGGTAGAACGACTGGGCGATCACCACCAGCGCCGGCGCGGGAGTCTGGACGCGGAACCGGACGCGCTCCGCGCTCCATTGCGGAGAGAGAATGCGAGCCTCTGGAACGGCGGCGGCGCCCACCTGCGCCCGCGCCGCCGTCGGCAGGTAAACTACTTCGCGGGGCAGGAAATCGCCGGCAGTGACCGCGGCCCGGGTCTGCGCTTCGTCGGCGAAAATCGGGCGCTGCCCGGCTGTGATCAGGGGCCTTGCGCCGGCACGCGCCTGCCATGCAAAGACGTTGTCGGGCGCCGTCACCCAGGCCACACCCAGGAAATCCGCCAGGGGAGACGCCAGCAGGTTTGAATAGGACAACTGATTCGTGTCGGCGAGCGCTGCCAGCAGCTCGGTGGTTCGGCGGAGCCGCAGCGAGCAAAAGCCATCCGCTTTGGGGATGTTCTCCAGCAGGTTGTTGTTGTGAAACAGGGCGCCGCGCACGGTGGCGCAATAGGCGACCGCGTTGGTCATGCCGACCCGGTTGAGGAAAGCTTCTGCCTGTCGGCTGACCAGCGCGCGCGATTCTCCCAGGCGCGGCCGGGAAGCCAGGTTCAGTTCGATCGGCCCAAAGACCCGCGGGGTCGCCGTCGGATGCATTCGCCGGCCTGCTCCCACGAGGTCCAGGCCGATCAGCACCACGACCGCCGCCCCCAGCAGGGTGCGCGTGCGGGTTTGGCCGGCTGCCAGCAATCCGCCCACGCCGCCGATCACCCCCGCCAGAAACAGCATCCGCTCCGCGCCGTCCCGGCATGTCACCGCCCAATTTTCACCCGGTGCCGGCGACCGGTGCGCGGCCACCAGCACGCCCGCGGCCAGGATTAAAAAGAAAGCCCCTGTGCCCAGCAGGAGGCGCAGGTTTCGCCGGGCCGCCGGGGCCGGGGCGTCCAGCAAGGCCTGCAATCCGCACGCCGCCAGGAGCGGAAGGGCAAAGACCGGGAGCGCGATGAACTTGACCGGGTAACGGGCGAAGCCAATGGCCGGCAACACGCTTTTCAGCCAGGGGTAAAGGAATCCCTGATGCCCGGCAGCCAGCACCAGCCCCAGCAGCGCCGCGCCCGCCAGCCAGCGGGCCTGCCAGGGGCGCCCGCGCCAGGCGCCAACGAATGCCAGGACCAGCACGCCCGCGCCGACATAATAGGACTTGGTCCAATACTGATCGGCCAGGTGGTAGGTATCCAACAGCGATTGGACGGCATGAAACTGCGGCACGATGAAGTTCGCCCAGCCCCAGGCCGGCAGGGGCCACGCATCCGCCTCGCCATACGAGGTGTCCCGGTCCGAATGGGCCACCAAATCCCGGAATGGCAGCAACTGCACCGCGGCCAGCCCCGCCACCAGCGCCACGACGACGGCAAACCGCCGCAGCCCCGGCCCGGCCGCCACGCGCCGCCGCCCCAATTCCCGCAGCCACAATGCCGCCAGCAGCAGCCAGGTGAACAGGATGATCTCGGGCGCGCCGGACAGCATCTGCATGGCCCCGGCCAGCGCGGCTCCCGCCAGCCGCCGGCCTCCGCCCCGCTGCCAGGCCGAGGTCACCGCCAGGATCACCCACGGCTGCCAGCTCAGCGCGGCGAGGTTGCTCGTCCATAGCAGGCAGTTGAGCAGCAGCCCGTTCAAGCCAAACGCCACGCCGGCTATGCTCGCGGCCAGCCGGTTCTGCGTCCAGCGCCACGCTAGGAGATACATCCCCACGCCCGCCAGCACGAGATGCCCCAGCCCCAGAATATTCAACGCCCACGGCAACGGCAGCAGCGCGGCCACCAGCGCCGGAGGATAGCAAACCGAGGTATTCCACTGCGCCAGGAACGGCACGCCGCAGTTGTTCAGCGGGTTCCAGAGCGGCACTTCGCCGCGCCAAAGACAGTCCTGCAGATAGCGCGCGTTGGGATAGGTGAACAGGCCGTAGTCCTGGTAGAAGAAAGTTTGCGCGCCGAGGATTACCGCGGGGTAAAGCACGAACAGGAACAACGCGATCACCAGCGCCAGCCGGCCCGGGGTGAAGGCTTCCATCCAGGAACGATCGGCCGCGCCCGTGGCGGGGGCGGCATGGTTTCGCGACAGCATGAGCCGGGGGAGACGCTAGTGCAACCTCCGGGGCGATGCAAGCGGCAAGCGGCCAGCGCAGCGGCAAAGGAGCGAGGCGGGAGGCTGTCGGCGGGTCCGCGGCCTGGAGCGCCCTGGGTGAGCGGGAATAACGGCTGGGGGGCGGATCATGGCTTGGGGCCATCACTGCAACGGCGGCGAGTTTCCGGTTGGCTGGCGGCTCCGGCACCCGGGCATTTGGGCGTTGAAAACTCCAGCGCCGGCTTGACGATCGCGCTGCCGGGCATCATGCTGGCGGCCGTGCGCACTATGCGAATACGACCCTTCATTCTTTGCCTTCCGGTTCTCGCGGCGACCGCCTTCGCCGGGGACTCGACGCCCCTGGTTCTGGAGAATCCGCGGTTCCACTACGCCATTTCGCCCGAAGGGCGGAACGTGGCCTTTGTGGACCGCGCCACGGGGACGAATTACCTCCGCGCACCCGGCGCTTCGCCTTGTGCGCGGGTGCGGGTTCAGGGGCGGGAGTTTCCCGCCACTGCCGCCGCGCTGGCCGGCGGGCGGTTGACCCTGCGCTTCGGCACCAATGGCCTTCAAGCGGTGCTCCAGGCTGAAGCGCGCCCGGACTGCATTGTCCTGCGCGTCGAGTCGGTCAGTGGCGGGGATGTTGACGCCCTGGTCTTTCTGAATGTCCCGCTCACTCTCGCGGGAACGCCCGCCGAGCCGTTCGGCGCCTGCGCGCATTCGCTGAACCTGTTCACCCGGGTGCCCGCTCTGCCGGCGCTGCAAAGCGAACTGCACGCCTCGTGCGAGAAGAAGTTCGGGTTGGTCGGCGCGCGCGTGGCCATCGTGGCCGCGCCGATGGCGCAACTGCTGCCGGCGCTTCAGGCGACCCTTGCGGGCGCCAGCGAACTGCCGGTCTGCCGCACCGCCGGGCCGT
>JAKPUV010000367.1 GCA_029554925.1 Candidatus Hydrogenedentota bacterium
CTGGTGCACGCTCAGCATGCCGAACACCATGGCCAGCAGGAACACGGCGACATACGCGCCCGCCGCGCCGCCCGGCGCCCCCGGCAGGTGGGTCTTCCAGGCGTCCACGCCAAATCCCGCCGCCAGACTGACCAACGCGCCGGCCGCCGTCGCCAGGGTCATCCGCCGGGAAAAGAACTCGCCCAGACGGTGCTGGGGAATCAGGTCCCGGATCCACGAGTTGAACGCGCATCCGCCGATGTTCCCCAGGGTGTAGTGAACCATCAGCGCGCCGAGGAACACCGGGATCTGGAGCCGCTTCTCCAGAACGAAGGGGATCGCCGCCATGACCAGCCACATGCTCCGGCTGAGCGTGGCCGCGATGATGACGATGCCCTTCCGCCACCGCAGCCGCTGCACGAGGTACACGGCGGGAATCTGAAACGCCAGCGCCAGCGGCCCCAGCGCCGCCAGCACGCCGATGGTGCTGTTGCTCGCCCCCAGCGCCAGCGCGAACCCGATCAAAAACGCCCCCGTCGTCAGCACCGTGTGCGACTGGATAAACACCCCGTCCATCACGAGGGCGCGCATGCCGCCTTCGAGTTCGCGGGGGCTGATGGAGGACTGGGGACGCACGGAGCGGAACACGGATAAAGGCACCTGTGGTTACGGAAGAAGTGACGGAATGGTACCGTTAATCCCGCACCGGGGAAAAGGGTTCCGCCGGCCCTTGCCCCCGGACAAGCGACAGCCTTCCCGTCCGCCCCGGGGGCGCGGCAAGCGGCGCCCCTACAGGAAGGCTTCCCTGTGCTATCAAATCAACCCCGGGCATGCGCAGGTAGGGGCGCCGCTTGCCGCGCCCTGGCATTCGTGAAGGCCCGGGTCCATCGCATGTAGGGGCGCCGCTTGCTGCGCCCTCTTGCGTCGCGGCATGACTGTCTCACCCGCCGGGGTGCCGATCGCGCGCGAAGCGCGCCTTGGAGTGCGGTAGCTTGCTGCCGCCTTTCTTCGCGCGGGCTTGCCCGCGCGCGGGCGGACACGCGACGACGTCGAACCTCCATTCCCAATTCGAGCGATAGCCCTCAGGAGAGGTAGGGATGT
>JAKPUV010000379.1 GCA_029554925.1 Candidatus Hydrogenedentota bacterium
GAAGGCCCCGCGAACGTTTTCGGCGCGCTCCTTGGGCTTGAGGCGGCTCTGGGCGCGCGTGGGGCGCACGCGGATGAGGGATTCGTCCAGCGCCGCCCGCGGGAACTCGGGCAGCACCTCCTGGGAAAGAAGCAGAGACTGGTTAAATCCCCGCTGCCGGAGGCGAACCGGGTGCAGGGGCACGGGAATGACCAGGTCGTAGAGGCCGACGTCCATGCGCTCGCGCACCATTTCCCGCAGTGCCTCCCCCATCGGGCCGGCGAGCCGCCGCCTTCCGCCGAACTTGAACAGTTTCACCGCCGTCTTCACCAGGTCGTCATAGACGGCGGCCGCGAACACCCGGTCCACCCGCGGATGTTTTTCCTCCCGGCAGTCCGCGCAGGGAAAATGCTCCGGCGCGTTGCCGAGGGCGATCATGCCGGGGTGGGGCTTCCCGCAGCCGGTGCAGTAGGGCGGCTCAATCCAGGGGGCGCGCATCCAGCAGTCGGGGCAGAAGAAGACATTGTGCTCCGTGAGAATCCGGACGCCACAGGCCTTGCAGTAGACGGGCAGAAAGAGGTTCTTAAGCGCGAGGGCCCAGTCGGGCCACGCGGCGGCCGCGCGGGCGAACCAGGCGGGTACCCGGGCATCGCCGGGCACGGGGGGCTCAGACGGGTTCGCCGCCATAGAGACGCGCCGCGTTGTTGTGAAACATGTCCTTCACGGTCTCCCCCACGGCCTCCGGGCCGAGCCCGCACTCCCCTCCCCTGCGGGACACGGCGTCCCACACTGCCCGCCGGGTGATGTCGGCGGCGCCCGCCGCCATCTCCACGCTGGTGGCGTCGTTGGAGAACATGAGTTTTGACACCGGGACATAGCCCAACCACGTGTCGAGACTCTCCCGGAGGAAGGCCGGATTCAGAATCGGCTGCCAGCAGGCGTCAATGTGCATGTTGGGGATCACCTTGGCGAGATACCCCGCCTCCTTGGCAAACGGCCAGCAGTGGAGCTGCACGAGCGCCATGCGCGGGTACCGCCGCGCCAGCGGCTCCAGCGGCAAGGGCGACGACTCAGCGAGGTTGTTGGTACCGACATGACACTGAAAGGGCCACCCCCGGTCGTTCGCCTGGGCGCAGCACGCATGCACCACCCAGTCCTCAAAGGCCCGCCGCTGTTCCGCGTCCAGATTTCCGCGAAAGGCGACCGCGCCGTCCTCCCGCGGCTGGAAGTCCAGGGACCGTGAATACGCCTGCAACTGCTTGATGCCCACGGCGCCGGAGCGGGCGGCAAGGTCAAGCACCCGCCCGATGAACTCCCGCCAGGACTTTGCGTCCACAGGGTCCACGCCGACCGCATCGGCCAGAACCTCACGCCGGGGACTCCTCTCCCGCCAAAGGTCCAGAAATCCCTCGACACGAAGCACGGATCGGGTGAAGGACGCCTCCTCCCTGCCCGCCGGGGTGTCCATGCCCCGAAGGTAGTATTCCGGATGGACGGGACGGATCAGGTTCCTCAAGGAGGCCTTTTTCATCGCCTGCCGGTACCATCCACACAGGGCCCCGTAGGCCTCGCCGACCTTGCGGTCCGCAGCGGACCATGCGGCGCAGTCAAGGCCCTCCAGCCGCTCCCCATGCAGCAGCTCCACGCCGCGGGCCGTGCATTGGAACACGCCGGTGGTCCGGTGCCGCCGCAGCGCGGGGGTCACGGATGCCAGGGCCTGCTCCGGGGCCTTCCCCCACCAGGCGAAGAAGTCGGACTTTCCCGCCTCCCGCGCGGGGATGTCCCAGTCCACCCCCTCCGACCGGAGCCATCCGCCGCCGTAAGGATCGAACACCAGGTCCCATACGCTGACCGGGCGGGAAGGGAGGGCGCCTGCCTCAAGGTCCGCACGGAACCCTTCCGGTCCCATGAGCGGGCCGATGCTTCCCCAGTGCTCATGGGCACAGTAGACGGGATACTCTTTGCCTTTAAAGGTCTCGTCACACCCCTCCGCCCCGGGACCGGGCGCGCCGGAGGCGGGAAGCGCCACCGCCGCGGCGGATCCCGCCATTCCCCAGCCCAGGAAGGCCCTCCTCGACCCGGATTCCGGTCTCATCCCCGGGACGCCTGCTCTTCCGGCGACTGAAGGAGTCTCGGCCAGGCCTTTGCCAGGGCCACCGAGGCCGCCAGCGCGATGACCGTGGTCACGGACGCAAGGCCGTACTGTCCATAGAGCCAGTATCCGGTGGCGAAAAGCGCGCCGTAAATGGCGACACAGCCCAGCGCCATGCACAGGATGCCCTCAGGCACCCGCCAGCGGGTGGAGGGATGCGGCCCGCCGTCATCCCCCGCCTGTTCCGCGATGGCGCGCCATCCGGGGCCGCCGGGATGCACCCGGCGGTAGAACGAGACCAGCACATTGCGGTCCGTTGGGGCGGTCACGAGCATGACCACCATCCAGCCGAGCGTGGTCACGCCGACCCCCGACAGAAGCTTGACCCACTGTTCCGGGGCATACCCGGCCTTTCCGGCGAGAAAGAAGCCCACGGCCACCACAAACGAGATGAGCATGGCGGCGATTTCGGCCGCCGCATTGATCCGCCACCAGAACCAGCGCAGGATGAAGAGGAGGCCCGTGCCCGCGCCGACCTGGAGCATGAGGTCGAAGTTGTCCTTCGCGGACTCCAGCACCAGGGCCAGCAGGCCGGCCATCACCATGAGCACGCAGGTGATGACGCGCCCCACCATGACCTGGTCCTTCTCCGACGCGCCGGGGCGCACAAAGCGCAGATAAAAGTCGTTGACCACGTACGACGCCCCCCAGTTCAGATGGGTGGAGATGGTGGACATGTACGCCGCCACGAGGGAGGCGACCACGATGCCCAGTATCCCGGGCCCCAGGAACGTGAGCATGGCCGGGTAGGCCATGTCGTGGTTCACGATGTTCGCCGCGTGGGGGAAGGCCGCCTTCAGGGAGTCAATGGAGGGGAAGACCAGCAGCGAGCACAGCGCCACGATGATCCACGGCCAGGGGCGGAGGGCGTAGTGGGCGGCGTTGAAGAAGAACACCGCGCCCACGGCGTTCTTCTCATCCTTCGCCGCCAGCATGCGCTGGGCGACATAGCCGCCGCCGCCGGGCTCCGACCCCGGATACCACACGCTCCACCACTGCACGGCGAGGGGGAGAACGAAGATGGAGACCAGCATGCTCACGTCCCCGGAGGCGAAATCCGGGAAGACGGAGAGTTTCGAGGAAAGCTCGGGGTGGTTCAAAAGGCCCTGGAGCCCGCCGACCTCCGGGCGTCCGAGGGCCACATAGGCGGCGCACACGGAACCCACCATGGCAATGGCGAACTGGAGAAAGTCCGTGATCAGCACGCCGCGCAGGCCGCCCAGGGAGCTGTACGCCACGGTGACCACGCCGGCCACAACGACGGTTTTCATGGGGCTCATGTTGAGCATGACGCTGCCGATCTTGATGGCGGCCAGCGTCACGGAGGCCATGATGATGGTGTTGAAGAACACGCCCAGATACAGGGCGCGGAACCCGCGCAGAAACGCCGCCGGCTTCCCGCTGTAGCGCACCTCGTAGAACTCAACATCCGTAAGCACCCCGGAGCGCCGCCAGAGCTGGGCGTAGACAAACACCGTCAGCAGGCCCGTCAGCAGGAAAGCCCACCACTCCCAGTTGCCCGCCACGCCGTTCCGCCGGACAATGTCCGTGACCAGGTTGGGCGTGTCCGTCGAGAAGGTGGTGGCCACCATGGACACCCCGAGCAGCCACCAGGGCATGCTCCTGCCCGCCGCGAAAAACTCCTCGGAACTCGACCCGGCCTTTCGCGTCACGGCCAGACCGATGAGGAGGGACACGGCAAAGAAGAGAAGGATGATCACCCAGTCCACGGGCTGAAGAAACATTGGTGTGCTCCGGGAGTTGTTCTTGCTTGCGGCGGGGTTAGTTCACGGGGGTG
The DNA here is from genome assembly GCA_029554925.1 of Candidatus Hydrogenedentota bacterium. Lineage (GTDB taxonomy): Bacteria > Hydrogenedentota > Hydrogenedentia > Hydrogenedentales > CAITNO01 > JAAYBR01. The sequence goes on from JAKPUV010000379.1 coordinate 3,930, forward strand.
AGCGTCCAGGAATCCTGGAGGGTCAGGGCGTCGGGCCGCAGCGTGTCCGTGCCCAGCTGAATCTGCAGCATGCCCGCAGAGACCTCATAGATGCCCAGCCAGGTCTTGGTCCCGTCGCCGCGCACCACCGTGATGTCCAGCTGTCTGGGGCGTTTTCCGGCCTTGACCGTGTAGGTCCCCGTGTCCCCGTTGTACAGGAATCCGCCGTCCGTGAGATAGGTCGGCCCCTCGTACAGGAACTCCCCGTCCTGGAAGGTCAGGAAGATGTCCCGGGAGAATCCCAGCAGGTCCACGATGGTCGTCTTCCATTTCCCTTGAATCTGGCAGGAATCTATGCCAAAGCACGCCACTCCCGGACAGCCGGAAAGCCCGACCGCCACGACCAGGGAAACCACCGCAACCAGAAAAGCACGCTTCATGACCCAATCCTCCTTTGCTGGACGCCCACCGCTTGGACCGGACACCGTCCGGGCCGCTCCGACCCTCTTGCAGTCACTCATTCTAGTGAAGGGACTTCGACAACATCAAACAAACCGCGGCGGCCCTTGCCTTGGTTGAATGCGTGCCTTATCGGGGATACACTGTCTTGATGGATTGACCAGACACCGGAAAGGACTCTCATGACGCTCCCCTTTGACGGCCCCCTTCCCGTCCACCGAAGGCGTTTTCTTAAGACATGCACGGTGGCGGCCCTGGGTGCGATGACAAGCCTGCCGTCCCGGGCGGACCTCTCCCCCTCGCAAGCAGAGGCCGTAATGTCTCGCGTGCGCACACCGCGCAAGCATCCGTCACTGGTTCTGTCCCCCTCCTTCCAGGAGGGCGCGTATGACGCCCTGGCCGTGGACTGCCCTTTTGCCTTCGCGCATGACGGCGCGTATTGGCTCGTGCACATTGGGTTTGACGGCATCGGTTACCGAACGGGGATAGCGCGTTCGGAGGATTTGATTCACTGGGAGAAAGAGGGCGTCATCCTCGACCGGGGGCCGGCCGGGTCCGTGACGGAGTACAACGCCGCGCTCACCTGGATTGTCCGCGACAACGACCTGTACGGTCCCGGGACGCTGAAGCGGGTGAACGACCGCTTTCTGGGCACCTACCACGCCTATCCAAAGCCGGGCTACGAGACGGGTCCGGCGGCCATCGGCCTGTGCTGGAGCGATGATTTGCGCCACTGGACCGTGGAGCCCCCCTGCTTGCGCGCGTCTGACGCCGATGCCGACCCGTGGGAATGCGGTGGCCTGTACAAGTCCTGCCTGATGGAACATGAGGGCACCTTCTTCCTGTTCTACAACGCCAAGACCAGGACAGAGCCCTGGGTGGAGCAGACGGGGTTGGCGATTTCGACGGACCTGAAGACCTGGACGCGCGCCGACGGGAATCCCCTGCTGCCCGTGGGCCCCAAGGGGGCCGTGGACGACATCTTCTGCAGCGACCCGGGCGTGGTCCGGGTGGACGGCCTGTGGGCCCTGTTTTTCTACACCCTTTCCAGCGACGGGAAGGCTCGGGACTCGGTCGCCCTGTCGGAGGACCTGAAGACCTGGCGAAAGTCCGGCGAGATTCTGGTGGACGTGGGCGCACCCGGCGACGTGGACGCGCGCTACGCCCACAAGCCCTCCGTGATCACCCGGGAAGGGCGTCTGTACCATTTCTACTGCGCCGTCGCCCCGTCGCCCGAGCGGGCGGTGGGGCCGTACAGGACCTCCGAGACTCGGGGCATCGCCGTGGCGATGTCCTGAGCCGTTCCCCACGCCGCGTTGATTATGTACAATGTCCCCCGGAGCGCGCGGCGCGCCGGACGCCGCCGGGAAAGGCACACGCCATGATGTACACACGCCTGGGCAGGAACACGGTCAACGCGGTCCGCCTCGCTGAAATCATGCAGGTGCTCGTGCGCCACGGCTTCGCCGACCTCCTGAACCGGGCCGGGTTCTATGACGGCCTCCCCGCCCGGCTGCTCCAGGGGCTGAACCTGATGAACGCCCCCGAGGGCGAAGCCGCCACACTGGGGCAGCGCCTGCGGGAGGCCCTGGCGGAACTCGGCCCCACGTTTGTGAAAATGGGGCAGATCCTCAGCACCCGTCCGGATCTGGTGGGCGCGTCCATTTCCCAGGAGCTGGTGAGCCTCCAGGACCGTGTCTCGCCCATTCCCTGGGAGATCATGAGCCTGCGCATAGAGGATGCGCTCAACGTTCCCCTGGACGAGGTGTTCGCCTCCATCAGCCACGACGCCGTGGCCTCCGCCTCCCTCAGTCAGGTGTACCGCGCCGTGCTGCGGACGGGGGAACAGGTTGCCGTCAAGGTGCAGCGCCCGGACATCGAGAAGACCATCGAGTCCGACCTGAGCCTCATGCGCTCAGCCGCCGAGTGGATCGCCGACCATCTGGAGGAGACC
>JAKPUV010000438.1 GCA_029554925.1 Candidatus Hydrogenedentota bacterium
CTTCATTATCCTACCTCGAAACTAGGAGATCCGCCCCATGAAAACCGCCTTTCCCGCCTGCCTGCTCAGCCTCACCGCCGCGCTGTGCCTCAACGCCGCCGCGGACCGCGAGTACCACGTCGCAGTCACCGGCAATGACACCAACGACGGCTCGGCCGCCGCGCCGCTTCGGACCATTTCCGCCGCCGCCGCGCTGGCGCAGCCGGGGGACACGGTCACGGTGCATGAGGGGGTCTACCGCGAGTGGGTAAACCCGCCGCGCGGCGGGGAGTCGGACGCGAAGCGGATCACCTACCAGGCCGCGCCGGGGGAGAAGGTGGCGGTGACGGGCTCGGAGGTGGTCACAGGATGGGAGAAGGTCCAGAACGACACGTGGAAGGTGACGGTGCCCAACAGCCTCTTCGGGGACTACAACCCCTACGCGGACCTCATCCGCGGCGACTGGTTCAGCCCCAAGGACCGGGAGCATCACACCGGTGCGGTCTATCTCGACGGCGAATGGCTCATTGAGGCGGCCACGCTGGACGAGGCGCTGGCCCCGGCCGGCACGGTCCCCGCGTGGCTCCAGCAGGCGGGGCTGGACTATCTCCTGAACGTGGCCTGGCTCCAGCCGAAGGGCGGCGACAAGATTCCCGTCACCGCGTTCACGGCGAAGAACGGCACGCAGAACGCGCCCTGCTCCGAGGGCGGCGAGTGCGTGGGCTTCATCCAGCACGGCCACTGGCTGAAGTACGAGGGCGTGGATTTCGGGAAGGGGACGTCGGTGCTGGACATCCGCGCGGCGTCGGCCTCGTCGGGCGGCATCATCGAGCTGCGGCTGGACGCGCCGGACGGCGCGCTGATCGGCACGCGGCCCGTGCCCAACACCGGCGAGTGGCAGGACTGGCGCACCTTCAAGGCCGACATCACCCCGCAGGAGGGGAAAAAGACCGTCTTCCTGGTCTTCAAGAGCAGGAACGCGCGCCCCGTTGAGGCGGAGCCGCGCCTGTGGAAGGCCCAGGTGGACGCCGACACCACGACGATCTGGGCGCAGTTCACCAACGTCAACCCCAACGAGCGCCTGACGGAGATCAACGTGCGCCGCGCCGTGTTCTACCCGAAGGAGACGGGCAAAAACTACCTCACCGTGCGCGGGTTCACCCTGTGCCAGGCGGCCACGCAGTGGGCGCCCCCGACAGCCGAGCAGATCGCCATCATCGGCACGAACTGGAGCAAGGGCTGGGTCATCGAAAACAACACCATCAGCCACTCCGTGTGCTGCGGCGTCGCCCTGGGCAAGCACGGCGACGAGTTTGACAACACCTCCGCCGACACCGCCGAGGGCTATGTCAAGACCATCGAGCGGGCCACCGCCCGCGGCTGGAGCGGCGAGAACATCGGCCACCATATTGTCCGCGACAACCACATCTCCCACTGCGAGCAGACGGGCATCGTGGGCAGCCTCGGCGCCGTCTTCAGCACCATCACCAACAACCACATCCACGACATCCACATCCGCGCCCTGTTCACCGGCGCCGAGATGGCGGGCATCAAGCTCCACGGCGCCATTGACGTCGTCATCAAGGACAACCGCATCCACCGCAACGGCTCCTTCGGCATCTGGCTCGACTGGATGGCCCAGGGCGCCCGCGTCACCTCCAACCTGCTCTATGACAACCCCATTGACCTCTTCATGGAGGTGGACCACGGCCCCTTCGTTGTGGACAACAACGTCTTCCTGTCCGGAACCTCCCTGCTCGACGTGTCGCGCGGCGGCGCCTACGCCCACAACCTCTTCACCGGCGACTTCCGCATGCACGAGTACGACGCGCGCCTCACGCCGTTCCACAAGGCCCACTCCACCGAGGTCGCCGGCCTCCACGACAACCCCGCCGGGGACGACCGCTTCCTCAACAACCTCCTCACGGGCCGCGCCAGCCTCCGCGT
>JAKPUV010000455.1 GCA_029554925.1 Candidatus Hydrogenedentota bacterium
GCGGGCAGGCGCCTTTTCCAATGGGGGGCGGGGGAGGTGGGGAAGCGGTGGCTGCGCGAATGGGACGCGCCAAGGCCGGAGGCGGTGGTGGACATCAACCCCCGCAAGATCGGCCGGGTCATCCACGGCGCGCGCGTCATCGCGCCGCAGGAACTCCCCCCGCCGGGCGGGGTCTTTGTCGTCGCCGCCGTGGGCACTCCGGGCGCGCGGGACGACATCCGGACGAAACTGCTCCCCCGGGGCTACGCCGAGGGGACGGATTTTCTGTTCCTGGCCTAGGGCCTTTTCCGGTCTTCGGGACCGGTATCCTCCGCATCGAGGTCCCCCTCCCAGAGGTATTTGCGCGTCTCCGCGACCACCACGCCGCTGAGCAGCAGCAGGGCGACCAGGTTGGGAAGGGCCATGAGGGCGTTGGCGAAATCGGCGAAGGACCAGACCAGCGGAAGATTGACCAGTGCCCCCGCAAGCACGGCAACGGTCCACAGGGCGCGGTAGAAAAGCACCGAACGGGCCCCCGCGAGGTACTCGCAGGCCTTTTCGCCGTAGTAGGACCACCCGAGGATGGTCGAGAAGACGAAGGTGGCCATGCCCACCGTCAGGATGACCGGCCCCATTACCGGCAGACTGGCGAAGGCCTCGTGGCTCAGCTTCGCCCCCTGGAAGCCCTCCTGCCATTTGCCGGAGTTCACGATGACCAGGCCCGTCATGAGGCAGATGACCACCGTGTCCCAGAAGGTGCCCGAGGCGGAGACCAGCGCCTGGCGCACGGGGTTGCGCGTCTGCGCGGCGGCGGCCACAATGGGCGCGCTGCCCATGCCGGACTCGTTGGAGAACAGCCCGCGCGCGATGCCGAAACGCACGGCCTCCCGCATCCCCGCCCCGAGGAATCCCCCGGCCGCGGCCTGCCCCGTGAAGGCGCTCTTCACAATCAGCGCCACCGTCTCCGGAAGGGTGTCCGCAAACATGACGAGGAGCACGAGACACCCGACGATGTAGAACAGGGCCATGAACGGCACCAGGGCCTGGCAGACGCGGGCGATGGACTTGATGCCGCCCAGCACCACCACCCCCGTCAGAAGGCTCATGACCAGTCCGCTGGCCCACAGCGGGGCCCCCGTGTTCTCCAGCAGCAGGTGCGACAGGGCGTTTGCCTGCACCATGTTGCCAATGCCGAAGGAGGCGACCACGGTGAACGCCGCGAAAAGCACACCGAGCCATTTCCAGCCCAGCCCCCGCTCAAGGACGTACATGGGGCCGCCGGCCATGGCGCCCGAAGGGCCCTTCACCCGGTATTTCACCGACAGCAGCGCCTCGGCGTACTTGGTGGACACGCCGAAAACGCCGGTCAGC
>JAKPUV010000460.1 GCA_029554925.1 Candidatus Hydrogenedentota bacterium
GCCGGGAAAAAGCGGCGGCGAACCCGGAAAGCCCCCCATGCCACGCTGTCGTCCATTCACAGGGCCCGTTGTTCTCGCGGTTGCGGTGTTCTTCGCCGGGGCGGCGGCCGCCCAGGGGGGCGGGATCACGGAGCAGCGGAAGGGCGCTTTGCTGGCCAGTCTGGGCCGCATGGCGGCGGGGGCGGCCACCCCGGCGGATGAGGTGCCCTGGCTTGAACTCGCGGGGTTGCCGGACCCCGGCCCGGCGGCGTGGCGCTCCCTTTTCGCGGAGCATCTCGAAGCCCTTCCGTACGTGCCGGCCCTTGGCGCGCAGTGGTGGCGGCTCATTTCCGTGCCCCGGCCCGAACAGCCCTCGCTGGCCCGGATTGCGGGGTGTTTCCATGCCGTGGTTCTCTCCCAGGCCCTTGCGTCGGCGCCCCCCGGTCCAGGTTTCGACGCGGCTCTCGTTTGGATCGAGGGGGTGATGGCCTCCGCGCCCCCCCTCGCCGTGGAACTCCGCGCGGGAATGGAGCCCATGTTGAAGGAGAAGCCCCTCGATCTCCTCGCCCCCGCCGCGCCGGCCGTTGCGCCAGCGGATGCCGGGGCGGCCGCGGCGCCGTCCGCGGCGGTTTCGCCAACGGCTGCGGTTCCGGGGGCCGGCGTCCCAGAGGAGCGCTTTGCGGGCCCCTTTGCAATGCAGGCGGCGGTCACGCTGGGGCTGCTTGCCGGCCCCGAGAAGGTGGGGGACTGGATCAAGGCCCCCACACCGTCCCTCCGGGCCTATCAGACGACCGGTGTGTGGATTTTTGACGACGGCCTCCTGCCGCCCCCGGTGTTCACCTCCCTCCAGAGTCTGGTCAGCGCCGCCCCGCAGATCCTCACCGGGATGAGCGCGGTGGTCTGCCTTCCCTATCCGGTGCCGTTGCGCGCGCCGGGCGCGGTGGCCGCGCCGCCGCCCGCGCCCTGGGACGCGTGGACCTCCCCCGTGGCGCTTTCCCCGGCGGTGCTGCCCGCGGTGCCCCTGTACACCGGCGCCGCCCTGCGGCAGACCGCGGAGATGATCCAGGCCAAGGAGCTGGCCCGCCGCCCGGAACTGGTCCAAGGATGCGGCGAACTGTTCGGGGCAAACATGGAGCGGACGGACTCGCCCTTCCGCCAATGGCTGGCCTCCGCCGGGGTGACCGGGCCCGGGGATTTCTACGCCGCCCTGGGGGCCCTCTGGATGGTGAACTCGCGCCTGATGCTGGACGCCGCCGCCACGCTCTTCGACGCGGGCGAGTTTGAGCCTGTCGCCGCCGTGCTGCTCGTCGCCGACCTGTACTCCAACGGCGGGGACACCACGCTCCTGTTTCAGACCAACCCGGCCGGGGTGGTTTCCAGCCAGCAGGCGGCCCTGCGCCGCGCCGTGCTGCCGTCGGGGAGGCCCTATGTGACGGGGGTGGCCTCGGGGCGCGGCATGCTGTATTTCGACCTTCAGGAACTGCTGACCCTCCTGCAGTAGGGGGGCAAGAACCCAAAGGACACCCCGTGAGACCTGCCTGGGCCGCCGCCACCGCCGCATACTGCGCGTTCCTCTTCTGGCTGTCGTCGGGTCCGGTGCCCGTGCCCGAGTCCGTCTCGTTCGTCGGGCTGGACAAGGTGGCCCACGCCGGGGCCTATGGCCTGCTCGCCCTGATCGTGTGGTCGGGCATGGCGCGTTCGGGCCGGGGCCGCGCGCCGCGCCGGATGTTCTGGACCGCCGCCTTGTTCGCCGCGCTCTACGGCGCCACCGACGAGCTGCACCAGTACTTTGTGCCCACGCGCACGTTCGACCCCGCCGACTGGCTGGCCGACGCGGCGGGCGCCTTTGCGGCGGCCGGGGGAGCGTGGTGGTTCCGCCTGCGTGGATGGTTTCCCTTCGCCCCGGAACCAAAGCCGTCCCCGGGGGATTAACCGGGCGGATTATTGCGGGGGCCGGGGGACGGATGATAGGCTTTCAGACATGAATTCTCCCACAGTTCCCGAAGAGGAACCCGCGCGCCGACGGGGGTGTGCGGGTGTCTTTTTCTGCGCGATGCTTCTCCTGGGCGCGGCCTACGGCGGCGGCGTCGGCGCGTTCCTGTGGATGGTGGGCGACTCCACGAGCGCGGTCGCGCGCGCCCTGGCGGATTTCCGCCCCAAGGAGGGCAGCAAGGTCTTCAGCAGCGACGGCCAGCTCCTCGGCGAGTTCTCCATCGAGGAGCGCCAGGTGCTCCGCCTCTCCGAAATCCCCCAGAAACTGCAGAAGGCCGTCGTGGCGACGGAGGACAACACCTTCTATTCCCACAAGGGGGTCCGGCCGGACGCGATCGCGAACGCGGTGCTCTACGCCCTGCAGCGGGGCCGGTCGCGCGGCGGCAGCACGATTACCATGCAGGTGGTGCGCAATGTGGAGACCCTCGGGGTGGGCCTCGAGCGCACGGTCTGGCGCAAGATCCACGAGGCCATGGTCTCCCTTCAGGTGGAGCGTGAGTTCACCAAAGACGAGATTCTGGAGCTCTACCTGAACCAGTCGTTCCTGGGGCGCAGCGCCTACGGGGTTGAGGCGGCGTCCCAGCTCTATTTTGGGAAGTCCTGCCGTGACCTTACGCTCGGCCAGTGCGCGACCATCGCCGGCCTGCTCCGCGCGCCCAATCCCAACGCCCCCACCAACAGCCTCAAGAACGCGACCGCGCGCCGCAACATCGTGCTCGGCCAGATGCTGGAGACCGGTGTGATCACGCAGGAGGAGCACGACGCCGCCGTGGCGGAGGACCTCGGCGCGCAGGTGGTCGCCGTGGACGCCGCCGTCCGCACCGACGCGGAGGCGGCGGTGGCCAGGCGCACCGCCGGATTCAAGGCGCCGTATTTTGTCGAGGAGATCCGCCGCAGCGCCCTGGAGAAATACGAGAAGTCGGAGGTGTTCGAGGGGGGGCTGGAAATCTACACCACCCTGGACATGCGGCTGCAGGCGGAGGCGGAGCGCGCCCTGCTGACGGCCCTCGACGCGTTTGACGAGCGCGAGCGGAAAAAACTGGAGAAGCAGGGGAAGGCGGAGGAGTTCGCGCCCGTGGCGGGCGCGCTCGTCTGCATAGACAACCGCCCCCCCTACCGGGGCTTCGTGCGGGCCATGGTCGGCGGCCGCGACTTCGCGCGGGAGAAGTTCAACACGGCCACCCAGGCCCGCCGCCAGCCCGGCTCCAGCATCAAGCCCTTCGTCTGGGCCGCCGCGGTCGCCGCCGGATACACCCCCTCCACGGTCATTCTGGACGGGCCGTTCACCCGGGTCGCCCCCAACGGCACCGTGTGGTCCCCCAAGAACTACGACGCCGCCTACATGGGGCCGGTGCCCATCCGCCACGCCCTCGAACGGTCGCTGAATATCGTGTCGGTGAAGCTGGTGGACCAGATCGGTCCCCCCGTGGTGCGCTCCGTCCTCAAGCGCTGCGGCATCCCCACGGAGGTCGAGGGCCTCACCATCGCCCTCGGATCCCCCGAGGTGCGCGTGCTGGACCACTGTGTCGCCTACTCCTGCTTCCCCAACGGCGGCGTGCGGCACGACCCCGTCATGATCACCGACATCCGCGACCGGGACGGGGCCCAGCGCTACAGCCACCGCGACTACGCGCGGTCGGAGCAGGCGCTGGACCCCCGCGCGGCCTACGTCACCCTGCACATGATGCGCGGCGTGTGCACGCCCGGCCCCGGCGCCACCGGATGGCGCGCCAGCACGCTCAAACGGCCCGTGGCCGGGAAGACGGGCACCACGAACAGCAGCCGTGACGCGTGGTTCTGCGGGTTCACCAAGGAGTACACCACCGTCGTCTGGGTCGGGTACCGGGACAACCGGTCCCTCGGCCGCGGTCAGGACTACACCGGCGGCCGCCTCGCCTGCCCCATCTGGGTGGATTTCATGACCGAGGCGCTGGACGGCATGCCCGTCGAGGAGTTTGACGTGCCGCCCGGCATCGAGTTCTTCAGCATTAACCGGCAGACCGGCGTCGCGGGCGGAAACTACCGCGAGGCCTATGTGGCGGGCACCGCGCCCCCCCAGGTGTTCCAGGGGCCCCACGGGGAGCCCGCCGCGGAAACGGGGACCGCGCCCCTTCCCGAGGAGGACCTTGGGATGCTGGAGGCGCTTTAGCCGAGAATAATTGTTGACTGGCGGCGGCGATGGGGGTACAATCAATTTCGCCGTTCGGACCGCCCGCAGTCGAGGAGACGGGCGCCGTGGCGGGGTGTTCAGGGCATCGCCGGGGGGCGCTGTAAGGAACGCGCGCGCATGAGAGGCATGACATTCGCCAATTTCAGAACCGACGACAACAACCAGTCGGCGTTTGATGTCTGCCGCAGACTGGCCGCCCTGGAGGACGGGGTTGTCTCCCCTGTGACCCTTCTGGGCGACAAGGGAGTGGGCAAGAGCCACCTGCTGTGGGCGATTGTCAACCATTTCCGGGAAAACCAGACCCGCGTCAGCATCGCCCTCATCAGCGCAAGCGACTTCCCGCGCAAGGCGCGCGCCCTCGCAAAAGACTCCACCCCGATCCAGCGTTCCCGCCCCGCCGTCCTGCTCGTGGACGAGCTGGAGCTTTTCAAAGAGGATGCGGAGGAGCTGGAGGGGGTGGTGCGGGCTTTTCTCGACAACGGAAAGATCGTGGTGCTCGCCTCCCGGGTCCACCCGAGCATGCTCAGCGCGTGCAGCGGTGCGTTCAAGGCCCTGCTGACGCGGGGCCAGGTCGTCGGCCTGGGCGCGCCGGAATCGGACGCCGAATCCATCGCGGGCGTGCCCGCGTTCGCCCTGGAGCAGATTTCCGCCCTCCGGAACACGGTGGCCGAACTGGAGCGCGAGCGCCAGAGGCTGCTGGACCGGCTGGAGGTCGGCGGGTCGGACGCCGGCGCGGCGCCGGACAGCCAGTCACTCCGCCAGGAACTGGAGACGGTGCGCCTGGCCCTGGAGGGCAGCGAGGGCGAGCTTCAGTCCATGCGGATGGACTTCGAGGCGGTGCGCGACCGCGACGAGGCGGCGGCCGCCGCCCTGGCCGAACTGCGCGCCCGCCTTGCCGCGCGCCAGGCGGAGACGCAGCGGCGGATGGAGGGGCTTCAGGAGGCGCTGGGTTCTCTGGCCGCAGAGATGGACGCCGTCGAGTCCGGATCCGGCGGGCCGGACGAGGCCTTCGAGCGGCTGGCTGCGGAGAAGTGGAGGGCGGAGTCCGCGTTGGAGGAGGCCCAGGGCCGCGCCGCGGTGCTGCAGGAGGAGGTCGCGGTGCTGCAGGCGCGGGAGCGGGCCGCAGCGGGCGGCACAGTGAAGCCGTTGCCCGTCTCCGACGACCTGAAGAGCGCCATCGGCCGCGCTTTTGCGGATCCCGAGGAGGAGGACGAGGAACTGACCTGGGCGGAGCCCGAGCGGGACGATGAGGAACCGCCCCAGGCATGACGGACGACCTCGCGGACCGGGTCATCGGCCTGTTTGAGCGGATTCATCCCCTCGACCGGGTGCCGCGCGCGGGCTTTCTGCTCAGGGGGGTCGCCGATCCCGAGACTGTCGCCGCCCATTCCCACGCCGTGTCGCTGATGGTGATGTGTTTTGTCGAGGCCCACCCCGGACGCTGGGACTTTCGGCGTGCCGTCGGCATGGCCCTCCTCCATGACCTCTCCGAGGCCGTGCTCATGGACATTCCCATGCCCGCCGCAGATGCGCATTTCCGGCGCGAGAAGCAGGCCGCCGAACAGGCGATTCTCGAGGGCCTGTTCACCGGTTTCCCCTTCGCCGCGGACATGGCCGCCCTGCACCGCGAGCTGACGGAAGGGGAGACGCCCGAGGCGCGGCTGGTGCGCGGCCTGGACAAGGCCCAGATGATGGTGAAGGTGCTCTGCTACGAGGCGGAGCACCGGGGCCGCCTCGGCGAGTTCTGGGAGAACCCCGCGAACTTCAACGACTACGGCCTCCCTGAGGTGTCCCGGCTGTTTGACGCCGTCTGCGCGCGCGCGGGCAGGCCCCGCCCCCGCTGACGCGGGTCACCCCATCCGCCGCTGGAGCGCCACCACCACCCCCTGCACCTCCACGTCCCCCGCCGGAAAGCGCATGGGCCGCAGGGCGGCGTTCGCGGGCCGCAGCTCCACCACCCCGCCGTCCGGGTGGAAATGTTTCACCGTCGCCTCGCCATCCACCAGCGCGACCACCACATCCCCCGCGCGGGGGGCGCGGTCATGGTCCACCACAACGATGTCCCCCTCCAGAATGCCGTCCTCAATCATGCTGTCCCCCGCAACCCGCAGGCAGTAGAGCGCGCCCCCGGGGAGCGCCGCGTCCACCGGCAGATAGGTCTCCACATTCTCCAGCGCCAGGGTTGGGGAGCCCGCGGCCACGCGGCCCAGCAGGGGGGCCATGCGCACGTTGGGCGTGAACAGGTGGGCGACCCCCTTGTCCGTCACGCGTAGGCTGCGCGCCTTGGACGAGGACCGCTCGATGTACCCCTTGCGCTCCAGCGAGACCAGATGGTCGTTCACGCCGTTGGTGGAGGCGATGCCGAACCGCTCCCCGATCTCCGCGATGGTCGGCGGAAAGCCGTTGTCCCGGACGCTCTCGATGATGAACTCCAGAATGTCCTGCTGCCGCCGGGTGAGCTCGCGTGTCATGCCTGTTCCTCCCTGTGTTGGGAATGCCGGGCAAACCTGAAAACAATAAACTGAATCTTCTTTCAGATAGTATACCCGGGCAGGGGCGCAGATGCAACCATCGGGAAGCACCGGGGGCACCGCCGGCCGGAGTCCTTGCGGCGGCGGGTTGACCCCGGCAGGGGCGTGCTGGTAACATGCACCCCGTGGTTCGCGCCTATTTGGCGCTGTCCGACTGGCCAACAAGGAAGCGGGAGTCCCGTCATGCAGACATCGCTCATCATCGAATCCAACGGTTCCGGCAAGGACAAGCTCGACGACCTGCTGGCGGACGGCTGGGTGGTCGTGTCCGTCACCGCCAACCACGGCAGAAGTTACAACGATTTCCTTGTGATTCTCGAGAAGAACTAGTTTCTTCCCCGCCTAGTCATCCTCCCCCCCGCGCGTCCGGAACCGGAGCGCGTCCCCGTCCCGTTCAGCGCGCACCCGCGCGCCGTCGGTAATTCCTCCTGTGAGGATTTCACGGGCCAGGGGGTCGAGCAGCAGCCGTTGGATCGCGCGCTTGAGGGGGCGCGCGCCGTAGACGGGGTCGTAGCCCTGCTCGGCAAGGAGGTCGCCGGCCTCCGGCGACAGTTCAAGCGCCAGT
>JAKPUV010000468.1 GCA_029554925.1 Candidatus Hydrogenedentota bacterium
ATGGTCTTCGCCGCGGGCGCGGTCCTGTTCTTCGCGTCGGAGTCTTTCCAGCTGGGGATTCCGGTCAACCCCCTGCTCGAACTGCGCAACGTCGCCCGGCACATCGGCGACCAGGGGCAGTACCAGGATCCCGGCATGTACCAGATGCCGGACGAGACGATGCCGTGGGAGCGGCGGATTGTCTGGCGCGAGACGGGCTCCACCTGGCTGGACCGGCGCGCGGGCCCCGTTGCGTTCGTGGTCGTGCCCGAGGGCGACGTGCCCGAGGTCAAATTCCAGATTTACGACGACTCGGGGGTGCGCGTCTTCGACTATGTCAAGGAGCGCCCCTACACGCGGTTCTTCGAGGTGGAGTCCGGGAGGGAGTACCGCGTCGTGGTGGAGGGGCCCGCGGGCAAAGCCGCCCGGGTGATCGTGCAGAGCCTGCTCATCCCCGAATTCCTATGACCCCTCCGCCTCGCGGGCCCGGCGCCGCTCCTCCCAGCGCTTCCATTCCCCCGGCCCGCCCGTGATCCGCAGGATTTCCCAGGCGCGGGCGTTGCCCGGCCAGCGGAACACGCACTCCACCGCCGCGTCCCGCGCCTCCGACCGCCGGCCGAGGGCGTTCAGGGCCTCTGCCCGCAGCAGGTGCAGCCGCCCCGTGTCGGTGTCGCGTCGGCCCGCCGCCAGCCGTCCCAGGGCTTCGGAATGCCGCCCCTCCGCCACCAGCAGGATCGCGTGGTCCTCCCATGCCTGCGGCGGCGGGCATCCGCCGGAAAAGACCCGGAGGTAGGCCGCGCCGGCGCCGGGATCCCCCGCCAGGTGCAGGTCCTCCGCCCGCCGCAGCAGGTGGCTCGGCCATATGACGCCCCAGAGGCATGCCGCCGCCACAGCGCACACAAGACAGGCCACGGCCCACCGAAGGGCGGCCCCGCCGTTTTCCCCGGCGCGCGGCGCCTCCGTCTTCCCGCCGCAGAGCAGCAGCAGGCCCGCCCAGGCGTGGGGAACGCTCTTGAGCCCCGCGTTCATGCAGCAGAACACGGCCAGCGCTGCCAGCGCGCCGAGCGCCCCGGCGGAGGGGATCCGCAGCCGGCCCCGGCGCAGGTTCCACAGCCAGAACACCGCGAGCGCGGCCAGTGCCGCCGCGCCCGCGAGGCCGTTTTCCGCCAGAAACTGGAGCGGTTCGCCGTGGGCGTTGTCCGCGTGCAGCTCGTTGTGCGTGTGGCGTCCGCCGCCGTCCGCCCACAGCACCCGTCCGAGATGCCAGGGGCTTTCGCGGGCGAAATCGCCCAGTCCCACGCCCGTCGCCGGACGGGAAAGGAACATGTCCCACGCCCCCGCCCAGAGCCACAGGCGGATCCGGCAGCCCGTGTCGTCCGCCGCGAATGTCTCGTCCACCCGGCCCAGTGCGGCCGGCATCACGGGAAGGACAGGAAGGGCCAGCGCCGCCAGCAGCGCCGCCGCCGCGATCCGCCGCCGCCAGGAAACCCCGCGCCGGCACAGCGCGGCCGTCGCGGCGACGCCCCCGCCCACCGCCGCCGCCAGCCACGCGGACCGGCTCATGGAGACCGCCAGCCCGCCCGCGCACACCAGGGCGGCGGACAGGTCCGCCAGCGGCAGGAGGGGGGGCGTGAAGCGCCCCTCCGCCCCGCGCTGCGCCAGAAGCCCGACACCCGCGGCCAGCGCCAGAGCAGCATACCCGCCGAGCAGGTCCTGGTTGCCGAACACGGAATAGGCCGGCTGGTCGTACCCGGGGAAGACGGGAAACAGGCCGGGGAGCACGCCGGCATACTGAAGCGCCGCCAGGGCGGACACCGCCGCGCCGGACACCAGCACGGCCCGCAGCAGCCCCTCCTCGTTCTCGTCCCCCAGGAGGTCCGCAACCAGCAGCAACCCGGAGAGGAGCAGCCCGGCCCGCGCGAGGGCGGCGCGGGTCCACCAGGTCAGTTCCCCGGTCTCCAGCAGCGCCATACCGGCCAGAAATGCGAAGAAAGCCGCCAGGGCCAGGGCGAAATCGCGGCCAGCCGTCCGCGGGGGCCGGGCCGCCAGCCACAGGGGCAGCAGGACCATTACCCAAAGGGCGAGCGCGGCCTCCTTGGCGTGCAGGAAGGAGGTCAGTCCGTAGGACCACGGACACGCCGCGATGACGGGCGACGCAAACAGGAGAAGCGTTCGCAACCGTTGCAGGCGGGGGGGGATATGGGGTTCAGGGGTCATGGGCCGGTGCCGCGAGTTTGGGGGATGC
>JAKPUV010000473.1 GCA_029554925.1 Candidatus Hydrogenedentota bacterium
GGATCGTGCGCGAGGTGAAGCCCGTGAGCCGGAAGAAGATGCTGCGCGAAATGGTGCGAAGGGCGGGCGGCTGACCGGGCGCCCCTCCCCCTACGCCGTGCTGCCGGTGCGGTAGCCCGCCAGGTCCACCGTGACGTGGCGGTAGCCCAGCCCGCGCAGGGTCTCCACGAGCTGTTCGCGGAGCCCGGGTTCGAGCACCCTGGGGAGGTCCGCCGGGTCCACCTCGATGCGGCAGAGGTCGCCGTGGTGGCGGGCGCGGTACTGCCTGAACCCGAGCGCACGCAGGCACTCCTCCGCCCGCTCAACGCGCAGCAGGTCCTCCGGCGACAGCGCCACGCCCTTGGGAAACCGCGACGACAAACACGCGAAGGACGGCTTGTCCCAGGTGGGCAGGCCGCGGCGGCGGCTCAGGGCGCGGATGTCGTCCTTCGTGAGGCCGGCCTCGGCGAGGGGCGCGCGCACGCCCTGCTCCCGCGCCGCCAGCGCGCCGAGGCGCGTGGGGTCGAGGGCGTCGTCGGCGATTTCGCCGTGGGCCACCACGGCGACGCCGCAGGCGTCCGCGTGGGCCCGCAGGGAGGCGAACAGCGTGGCCTTGCAGTGGTAGCAGCGGCGGCCGTCGTTGCGGCGGTAGTCCTCCAGATCGAACTCGCGGGTCTGGATCACGTCCAGCCGCCAGCCCCGCGCGGCGGCCAGCGCCCGCGCCTCCGCCAGCTCCGCGCGCGGGATGCTCGGCGAGTCGGCGATGACCAGCAGCGCGCGGTCCCCGAGCGCCTCATGGGCCATGTCGGCCAGGTATGACGAGTCCACGCCGCCGGAATAGGCGACCAGAACGGACCCGCACGCCTCCAGAATGCCGCGCAGGGCGTCCTCCTTGGCGGCGACCTCGGGGGAGAGTGTGTTGTCGGTCATGGGCGGTCTCCGTTGCCTCACCCGAATCCCAGCAGGCGGCCGCCCTGGAAGACGGCGGCTGCGAGGACGAAGGCGATGGTGGTGGCGTAGACGGTGGCGAAGAGGGGCCATTTCCAGGTGCCGGTCTCGCGGCGGATGACGGCGATGGTGGTGACGCAGGGGGCGTAGAGCATGACGAAGAGCATCATGGCGAAGGCGCGGAGGGGGGGCCAGCCGGGGGCCTCGCGCAGGCGCGCGGAGAGGGAGGCGTCCATGTCGGGCGCCTCCTCCTCCATGGCGTAGACGGTGGCCATGGCGCCGATGACGACCTCCTTGGCGGCGAAGCCGCCGATGAGCGCGATGTTCACGCGCCAGTCGAAACCGGCGGCGGCGGTGACGGGCTCCAGGGCGCGGCCGGCGCGGCCGGCGAAACTGTGGGCGACGGCCTCGGAGGGCGAGGGGGTCGTCCCGTCGGCGTTTGCCGGGGGGCGGGGGAAGTACATGACGGCCCACAGCAGGATATTGATGGCGAGGATGACGGTGCCGGCCTTGCGGATGTAGAGCCAGGTGCGCTCGGCGGTGTGCAGGAGGACGCCGCGGGGCACGGGCATGTGGTAGGGGGGCAGCTCCATGACGAAGGGGGTCTGCTCGCCGCGCAGGACGGTGCGGCGCAGGACCCACGCGGCGCACAGCGCCACGACCCATGACAGCCCCCACAGCAGGAGCATGAGCGGGGTGCGGCGGTCGGGGAAGAAGGCGGCGATGAGCACGGCGTAGACGGGCATCTTCGCGCCGCAGTTCATGAACGGCGCGACGAGCATGGTGATGATGCGGTCCTTCTCCTCGCGCAGGGTGCGCGTGGCCATCACGCCGGGGACGGCGCAGCCGCCCGCGCCCAGGCCGCCGGAGACGATGAGCGCGATGATGGACTTGCCCTGGAGCCCGAAGGCGCGCAGGAGCCGGTCGAGGATGAAGGCGACGCGGGCGATGTACCCGCTGTCCTCGAGCGCGGCGATGAAGAGGAACATGAAGAAGATGAGGGGCACAAAGCCGAGGACCCCGCCCACGCCCTTCACCAGCGCGGCGTCGAGCAGGGAGTGCAGCATGGGGTAGTCCGGGCGCAGCCCGTCAAGCAGGCCGGACAGCGCCTCGAAGCACCCCTCGACCACCCCCGTAGGGCTGGCCCAGCCGCCGGCCCAGGGGATCCACGCCCACTCGTCGGACAGCTTGAACACCCAGAAGAACAGGGCGGCCACCACGCCCACGAGGATCACCGGCCCCGCCACGCGGTTGCACACGACGGCGTCTATCTTCTCCGTCGTGTCGCGCCGGGACAGGGGGGTGATATGGACGCACTGGCGCGCGGCGCCCGCCGCGACACCGTAGCGGCGCTCGGCCACGATGGTCGCCGCGTCGTCGTCGAAATGCCGCTCCACGCGGGCTGCGGCCGCCGCGACGGCGGCCTCCAGCTCCGCGGCGCGGGCGGCGGCGAGCCGGAACACCTCGGCGGAGACCGGGCCGTCGCGCTCGAGAAGCTTGACGGCGAACCAGGGCGCGGTGCGGTGCGGCCCCGGGGGCAGCAGTCCGGCGAGCTTTTCGGCGAGGGCGTCCACCTCCTCGTCCACCACGTGGCCGTAGCGGACCAGCGTGGGGGTGACGGGATGCGTCCCCTCAATCACCCCGGCGCAGGCCTCGGCCAAGGCCTCCACACCCGTGCCCCGGCTGCCCACGGTGGGAATGACCGGCACCCCCAGCATTTTGGAAAGCGCGGTGTGGTCCACCCGGATGCCCCGCTTTTCCGCGAGGTCCGCCATGTTGAGGGCGATGACCACCGGGGTCCGCGTTTCCAGGAGCTGGACGGTGAAGTAGAGGTTGCGCTCGAGGTTCGTGGCGTCGACGACGTTCACGATGACGCCGGGGGGATGGTTCAGCAGGAAGTCCCGCGCCACCACCTCCTCCTGCGAGTAGGCGGTGAGGGAGTAGGTGCCCGGCAGGTCCACCACGGTGTACGGGCGCCCGCCGGCGCGCAGCACCCCCTCCTTGCACTCCACCGTGACGCCGGGATAGTTGCTCACCTGCTGGACGGAGCCTGTCAGGGCGTTGAAGAGGCTGGTCTTGCCCGCGTTGGGGTTGCCCGCGAGCGCGATGAGGGGTTCGCGGCCCGGTGCGCCGCCGGGTGCGGGGTCCCCGTCCCAGGCCCCGCCGCCCCGCCTGCGGCGGCGGACCGGTCCCATGCCGCCGCGGCCGATCACGAAACGACGGGCTCCACCTCGATCAGCGCCGCCTCTTTCTCCCGCAGGGCCAGGTGGTAGTTCTTCACCACCACCTCGATGGGGTCGCCCATGGGCGCGCGGCGGACCACCTGCACCTCCGCCCCCCGCGTGATCCCCATGTCCAGCAGGCGCTGGCGCACACTCCGCGACCCCGTCCGCCCGATGCGGACGATGCGGCCCCGTTCCCCGTCGAGGAGTCCGGGCAGTGTTTTCAGCGTCACCGCCATGGGTTGGTCACCTTTGTCAGACATGGGGGCCGCCCGCCGGGCCGGGCCGGGAAACGCCGCACGCCTCCGGCGGCACGGGGCAGGTGCCCGCCGCGGTGTGCGGGCACCCCGCGCAGGTGCCGCAGGGGTTTTCCTTCGCGCGCAGGGAGCGGCGGAGGAAGTGGACGGTCACGGCGGCGGCCGCCGCAAGAATGACCGCAACCAGGGCGTTTTCAAGCGTCACGTCCGGTCTCCCGGTGTTTTCTCATCGTGGGATGCGAGAGTTAATGGGGCTAAACATTCTGTGTGTTTAGTATACACCCCCCCGTCGCCCCCGCGCAACCCGGCCCCGTCAGGCGCCCGGCGCCCCCGTGAGACGCGCCACCGCCATGTCCAGCAGCGGGTCGCGCCCCTGGTTGAAGTGCGCGTCGAGCTCCACCGGTGTCAGCGGGGGCACGATGTCCGGCAGGATGCCGCCGATGTCGCGGGCGTCCGTCGAGACGACCACCCGGCCGGAGGCGTCCACCAGGCGGCCGATGGGATAGTGGATCACGTGGCCGCGGGGCATGCGGATCTCGCCGCCCACCTTTGCGAGGGCGCCATCGGTGCCGAGGAAGCCCATGACGGTGACGTTGGGGAGGCCCTGAAGGGCCAGGGCGATGAGCTGCCCCGTGTCCTTGGTGGTGCGGTGCACGAGCACGACGACGGGCACGTCGAGCCCGGGGAGTTCGGGGGAGAACTCGGCGCACTCGCCCGTCTCCAGCGCGAAGCCGCCCTTGTCGGGGTCGTAGCAGACCATGCACCCGAGGCTGCGGGACTCCCTGAGGAAGGGGGCGGCGAAGACGCGGGCGAGCTTGAGGTCGCCGCCCGTGTTGCCCCGCAGGTCGAGGACGACCCCCCGCACCTTTTCGCGGGCGAAACGCTCGACGGCCTTTTTGTAGGCGCGCTCGGGGAAGGGGGCGGTCATGGTGGCGGACTGGAAATGGATGCGGAGAAGGCCCACGCCACCATCGAGGATTTTGGCCTCGAAGGGGGACTCCATCTCGCTGTAGGGGTGGCTATAGTCCACGATGTCGCCCATGCCGAGGTACTGGTCGTTCTGCGCCGTGAGGATCACGGTGATCCGGCGCTTCTCGCCGGGGCGCTGGAAGACCACCCGGGCCTCGCTGCCCACGGGCCCGCGGGTGAGGAGCATGCACTTGTCCAGCAGGCGCCCCACATAGGTCGGCGCGGGCGCGGACGCCCACTCTGCGGGGGCCTGCTCCAGCGCCTGGCGGACCGGCACGCCGTTCCATTCCAGGATTTCGGCGCCCCAGCAGATGCCCGCCGCCTCGGCGGGCCCGTTCTTGGCGACCCGGTAGACAATCAGGCGGTCATCGGCCAGGGGCGCGACGGAAAACCCGAACCCCCCGCCGACGGCCTCCTGCCGGTAGGCCTCCTCCATGCTGATGTCCACATAACTGTCCGGAATGGAGTGGACATATTCTCGGAGGGCGAGGTAGAAGGCGCGGGCGTCGTCGCGGGCCTGGGCGTCGGCCACGCGCAGGGAGAACCGGTCGTAGAGCTCCTCCCAGGCGACGCCCTTCCACTCGGTGAAGGGGTACTCGCGGGAGAGCTTGGCGTGGAGCGCGTCAAAGGACTCGGTCCACGAGAGATCCTGATAGTCGCCCTCGTAGCGCAGCGTGTCCAGCCGGTTCATGCCGGCGGGGAAGGGCAGGCGCAGGCCGAGGCCCGGGATGCGGCTCTGAACGCATCCGGCGAGGAGCAGGCAGACCGCCGCCAGGGGGGCCAGGCGGAAACGGCTCAATGTCGCCCTGCTGCGCGGCATGGGACACTCCAGTGCGTCGGGACACTTGCCTTTGCGGATGAAACGTTTCCGGGGCGCGGACGCGTTGACGGACCGGCCCGGAGGGGATCTCCGGAGGAGGAGGAAACGCGCTCCCGCGCCTGAAAACAGCGGAATTATGGCACATTCGGCGCGCGCGCCGCACCTTTGCCGGGCGGCCGCCGGGCGGGTCATTTTCCGCCGAAATGCCCGTCGAGAAAGAACACCTCCTCCAGGGGGCGGACGAGGGCCCGGGCGATCCGGATGCCCAGGGAAAGGGAGGGGTCCACCGTGCGCTGCTCCAGGGAAATGATGGTCTGCCGCGATACGCCCACCTCCTCGGCGAGGGCGGTCTGCGTCTTTCCGGCGGCGAGCCGGAATTTGCGGACATTATTCTTCACTACCCAACGGGATTTCATGTGGTTAAATTTAGCACACGGCGGAGTCGAAATCAAGTAATAACTGTATTACATAGCAATGTAATGTCAACCTTACATCGCGGGGGCGGGCGGAAGGGAGTCCAGCGCGGCGCGGGAGGGGTCGAAACCGGGCGAAAGGGAGAGCGCCTCCGTGAAGGCCGCGCGCGCGCCGGCCGTGTCGCCGCGGGCGGCGAGGATCTCGCCGAGGGCGTGGTGGGTCTGCGGGGCGTCGGGCGCGGCGGCGACGGCCTCGCGGGCGTCGCGCTCCGCCTCGTCCGGTCGGCCCAGCCGCAGGAGGAGGCCGGCGCGGTTGAGGCGGGCGCGGGCGTAGCGGGGGGCGGTTTCGAGGGCGCGCCCGTACCAGCGCAGGGCCTCGTCCGCGTTTCCGGCAAGATCGTGGCGCCACCCGAGGCCGTTCATGAGTTCGGTGTTGGCGGGGTCGAGGGCGACGCCCTCCTCGTAGACGGCAACCCCCTCGGCGAAGCGCCCGGTGTCCATGAGCAGGTTGCCGAGATTGGCGCGGGCCAGGATGTAGTCGGGGGCGTGTTCGAGGGCCTTGCGGTAGCATCGCTCGGCCCCCTCCGTGTTGCCGCTCTCGGCGAGCAGGAGGGCGAGGTTGTTCCAGGCGCGGGCGTCTTCGGGTTTCAGGTCGAGGACCGCGCGGTACTCGGCGATGGCGTCGTCGCGGCGGCCCGCGGCGGCGAGATAGCGGGCGAGGTTGTAGTGGAAGGCGGGCTCCCCGGGCTTGCGGGCGATGGCCTCGCCGCAGGCGCGGACGGCGCCCTCGTGGTCGCCGGCGCGGGAGGCCATCTCGGCGAGATTGGTCCAGGGCAGGGCGAACCCCGGATTGAGCGCGGCGGCCTCCTCGTAGCGCCTGCGGGCCCCTTCGGCGTCGCCGGCCTTCTCCAGCAGCACGCCCATGTCGTTGATGGTCCGGACGTCCCTCGGATTCAGGCGCAGGGCCTCCTCAAAGGCGGCGCGCGCGGCGTCCAGGTTTCCGGCGGCCAACTGGGCGGCGCCGGTGTGGAAGAAGAGGTCCTGGCGGTAGGGGGCGGGCTGCCCGGCCGGGTCCAGGTCCAGGGCCGCCTGCAGCAGGCGCGCCGCCAGCGCGGGCCGGTCCGCCGCGCGGAAGGCCAGTCCCAGCCGGAAGGGCATGTAGGGCGAGTAGGCCTCCCGGAGCATGGCCTCCGCCTCGGGCACGGCCTTGTCGGTCTCGCCCGCCGTCAGCCAGGAGTCGGCCCGGTCGTAATGCCAGCGGGCGAGATCGGGCTGGTAGGGGATCCACTCGACGGCGGCGAGGCCGAGGCACGCGCCGATGACGGCGAGGCGCGCCAGGCCCGCGGCGGGCCGCTTTCCCCGGAGGGCCTCCAGGGCGCGGGCAAGGGCCGCGGCGCCCAGCAGCAGGAAGAGTCCGGCCAGGGGATGGCGTGCCCGGGCGTTGACAAAGAAGGGCAGGAACGAGACGTAATACACCAGGACAAAGACAAGCAGGAGGGCGAGCAGTTCCGGATCGCCGCAGCGGCGGCCGCGCAGGCGGTCCCAGCCGAGGGTGAGGAGTCCGGCGAGGAAGAGGCCGCCGGTCAGCCAGAAGCCGGGCAGGTACTTCAGGGGCGCGTAGTGCCGCCTGTCCTGTTCGACCACCTTGTTCCCCGTGATCTCTCTGGGGGACCAGAACAGCACGGCCTTGCGCAGTGTCAGCCGGAGGGCGTGGCCGGGGTGGGCGCGGATATGGTCGAGGGCCTTGCGGGCGAAGATGGACGACGCCTCCGAATGGGTGAGGTTCTCTTTGCCCACCTCTCGGCCCAGTCCGCGCACGATGTTGTTGTAGACCCACACGGAGAACTGGCCGGTGCCCTCCAGTTTCTGCAGGTAGGGGGTCCAGGGGGTGAACCCGTCGGACTCGGCGCTGTTGCCGATGAAGAGGTTTTGCCCGAAATAGGTCGAAACGGGCACGAACTCGCCGGAGACCAGCCAGTTGCGCGTGGTGACGGGGGCGATGACCGCCAGCGTGGCGCAGAGGAGGGCGGTCCAGGAGGCGGGGACCCGGGGCAGCCTTCCGGCGCGTC
Source organism: Candidatus Hydrogenedentota bacterium (assembly GCA_029554925.1). Lineage (GTDB taxonomy): Bacteria > Hydrogenedentota > Hydrogenedentia > Hydrogenedentales > CAITNO01 > JAAYBR01. The sequence continues at coordinate 7,678 of JAKPUV010000473.1, forward strand.
GCGCCACCCAGAGCATCCAGGCGGCCAGGAAAGGGCCGAAAAGGAGGATGTTCGGGCGCATGACGGCGTAGCAGCCGATGAGGATTCCGGCGATCACGGCCCAGCGCTCATCGAAACGGGTTCTCCACAGGACAACCGCCCACAGGATACAAGGGATCAGAAACACGAAGAGGGAGGGGTCGTTCACCTCGCCCTCGTAGTAGATGAGGGCCCAGTGGGTGGCCATGAGGAGGGCTGTCAGCAGGCCCGCGGCGCCCCCGAACAGGCGCCGTGCCAGCAGAAACATGAGCGCGATGCCGGCCAGACCCAGGGCTGTCTGGAGCACCCGCGGGGCAAGATAGCTGCCCCCGGTGAGCCGGTAGACCACGGCCAGGTAGTAGGGGTATCCGGGGGGACGGTAATAGGGGGTGCGGTCAATCTCGGGGTCGTTCCGGCCGGGGGGCGGGGTCCAGTCGCCGCTGAGCATGGCGCGGGCCTGGTAGTCCTGCACCTCCATGTCCTGCCGCAGGGCGCGGAAATCCGGAGCCTTGACCACCTCGGCCAGATACCAGACCCGCAGCAGGGCGGCCAGCACCAGGATGAGCGCCAGCCAGAGGGCCTCGCGCTTCGGATTCGCCATCGTCTCGTCTTGGTCGGGGGGGGCCGCCATGCCATGATGCCCTTGCAGTGCCGGCCGCATTGCCGGGCCCCACAGGATACCGGGGGCGCCGGAACCCGCGCAAACTCGCCCCGGCGGGGGCGGCGCGCCGGAAACGTGACACAACGGCCCGTCAGCGGTAATTTGGGTGGGACCGGGCGGAGAGAGGCCGCCGCGGGACGTAATCCCGTGCGCGGGAAACGCCCCGGGAAAATGTGCCATAATGAGGGCCCCCCGTTCCCGGGGGCGGGCGGCCACCCCCCGGAACGCCGGCGCGCGCCGGTTTTCCGGGAAAGCGTTGAGAGAGGGAAGCGTATTGTCTTCGAAGGTTGAACTGCGGGCCGAAGAGCTCACCGTCCGTTACACCCAGTGGCTGCTGCGGTGGCGGTGGCCCATTATCATCGCCGTGCTCCTGGCGTCGGCCGTCACCTGCTACGGTTTCCGGTATTTCGTCCTGGACAACGACTACCGGGTGTTCTTCTCCCACGACGACCCGAAACTGCTCGACTACGAGGCGCTCCAGAACGCCTACACGAAGGACGAGACGCTCTTCTTCATCGTGACGTCGAAGTCGGGGGAGGTGTTCGACCGCGAGACCCTGGCCGCGCTGGGGGAGCTGACGGAGTCGGCGTGGCAGCTGCCGCACGTGCTGCGGGTGGACTCGGTGACCAATTTCCAGTACGTCTCCTCGGAGGGGGACGAGCTGCGGGTGCAGCCGCTGGTGTCAAACCCCGCCGAGATGAGCGACGAGGAGCTCGCCCGTGCGAAGGAGACGGCGCTGAACGAGCCGCTCCTGCTGAACCGGCTGGTGAAGCCGGGGAGCCCGGTGACGGGGGTTAATCTGACAGGACTTCCCCCAAGAAATGACGGTGCGCCGTCGTAAGTGTTTTGCCTTTGGAGGCTTTCGTTTGCGGGGAAGTGGTTTGGGCAAAATTTTGGGGGATGTCTTGGGAAGTTGAAGCGGCCTCCCCGGCGCGTCAGAATC
>JAKPUV010000487.1 GCA_029554925.1 Candidatus Hydrogenedentota bacterium
GCCTACATCCAGACCATTGACCGCATCTGGGAGAACGCCGCCACGCGGCGCATGTACCTCACCGGCGGCATCGGGTCGCGGCGCGAGGGCGAGGCCTTCGGCGACGACTTCGAGCTGCCCAACGCCACGGCCTACTGCGAGACCTGCGCCGCCATCGCCAACGCCCTGTGGAACCACCGCATGTTCCTCCTCCACGGCGACGCGAAGTACCTCGACGTCTTCGAGCGGACCGTCTACAACGGCTTCCTGCCCGGCGTCTCGCTGGAGGGCGACACCTTCTTCTACCCGAACCCCCTGGAGTTCAACGGCGTCGCGCCGTTCAACCACGGCAGTCCCCGCCGCTCGCCGTGGTTTGGCTGCTCCTGCTGTCCGACCAACATTGTCCGCTTCATCCCCTCGCTGCCCGGCTGCGCCTACGCCGTCGAGGGCACCCGCGTCTACGCCGGCCTCTACCTCGCCAGCGACGCCACGGTCCCCGTCGGCGGCCAGACCGTGCGCATCGTCCAGGAGACGGAGTACCCCTGGGAGGGCGCGGTCCGCATGACCGTCACGCCGGAGCGGGAGGGCGAATTCGAGCTGGCCCTGCGCATCCCCGGATGGGCGCGCGGCGTCCCCTCGCCCGGCGACCTCTACACCTATCTCGACCCCGCCCCCGCCGCCGTGACGCTCTCCGTCAACGGAGAGGCCGTGGCCGTCGCCGACGTCATGGACCGGGGCTTCGCCGTCCTCCGCCGGACCTGGAAGCCCGGCGACACGGTCGCCCTCGACCTCGCCATGCCCGTGCGCCGCGTGCTGTGCCACGAGGCCGTCGAGAACAACCGCGGGCGCGTCGCCCTGGAGCGTGGGCCCGTGGTGTACTGCGCCGAGGGCGTGGACAACGGCGGCCGCGCGCTGCATCTCTGCCTGCCCGACGACGCGCCGCTCGCCGCGGAGCGGCGCCCGGACCTGCTCGGCGGCGTGGCCGTCCTCACGGGCCGCGCCCGCGCCGTCACCCGCGTGGAGGGCGACCAGACGCAGGAGACGGAGCAGGACTTCACGGCGATTCCCTACTACGCCTGGGCGCACCGTGACCAGACCGAGATGGCCGTGTGGCTCGCGCGCACGCCCGACGCCGTCACCCCCGCGCCCCGGCCCACCCTCGCGTCCAAGAGCCGCCCGTCGGCCTCGCACTGCTGGC
>JAKPUV010000494.1 GCA_029554925.1 Candidatus Hydrogenedentota bacterium
GCCTACAGCCTCGGGTTTTACATCGGCACCGTCGTGGACGCGGGCGGGACGGTGTACCACCGCGTCTATCTTCCGACCACGCCGAACATCACCGTGGGGATGCTTGAGCTTTACCGCGCGGAGGATGTGCGCCTTTGCGACATGACCATGGAGGACGCCGTGAAGGCCGTGGTTTCCGGCGGGATCCTCGCGCCGGAGAACTTCCAAACCCGCCCGGTGTCGGACGCGCCGGTGACGGAGGGGGGAGAAACCCCATGAAGCGCTGGTACGTCCTGGGATTTGCCGCAGGACTCGTTGCCGTCGGCGCGTGGCTGGTCTCGATCCCCGCCAGGGACGCCTCCGCCCCGTCCGCCGAACCCGTCAGCGTGGACGAGGGGGAGGCCCCCGCAGGCCCCGCGCCCGCCCCCATGCCCGCGCCCGCGCCGCCGCCGCCGAAGCAGGCGCCTCCGCCCGCCGCCCCGCCCGCGGAATCCTACACACTCTCCACCGAGATCATGCTGGAGTTCTCCGAGAACGCCGCCGGGTTCACGCCGGGACAGCCCGCCGACATCACCGTGCGCATGGAGTATTCCGGCGACGGGCCCGTCACCGCGCTGGGCCTGATGCAGGACCTGCCGCCGGGCTGGGCCTACCAGGAGGCCGTGGGCGGCGACCGGCCCGTGGTCGCCCCGAAACCCGGCACGCGCGGCGAGATCACCTTCGCGTGGATCCAGCCCCCCGTGTTCCCCTTCGTCTTCACCTTCCGCGCCGTGCCCGACGCGGCGGCGGCGGCCCCCGCGCCCCTGCGCGCCCAGGCGGTCTTCCGCAAGACGGGCGGCGAACTCCGCAGCGCCCCCGCCGAAACGGTCCTGCGGCCCGCGACGGCCCCCCCGCCCGCAAACTGACCCCTTCCCTCAGCCCGCCGGGGCGGACTCCGCGGCGGCCTTTTCCGCCGCGCGGGCCGGGGCGTCCCACCCGCTTTTCAGCGCGCGCAGCACGTTCTCCGACAGGAACTTGGCCACCTGCGCCTCGCTGAACCGGCGCAGTAGCGCGTCGCGCACGCGCTTGTAGTCCCGCGGCGACTTGAAGTCCCGCGGCGGCCCCGTGAACCCGTCAAAGTCCGACCCAAATGCGACCACGTCCTCGCCGCCCTTGTCCACCATGTGCTCCACGATTTTGACGATGACGTCCAGGCAGTCGCGCTTCTCCGGCTTGGTCAGGAAGTACCCCATGGCGATGATGCCGATGACCCCGCCCGTGTCCGCGATGGCCCGGATCTCCTCGTCCGTGGGGTTCATGGGCTCCGGGCAGAAGGCGTGGATGCCCACATGCGACATGACCACGGGGCGTTTCTTCGGGTGCGCCGCCACGCGCGCCACGATCTCCGCGCGCGCCTTCGGCGTCGCGTGGCACATGTCCACCATCATCCCCAGGTCGCACATCCGGTCCACCACGTCCCGGCCGAAATCCGTCAGGCCCGTGTCCATCTTGATTTCCTGCGTGAAGCACCCGATGGGCTTCAGGAACGACACCCCGCCGAAGGAGTCCACGTTCCAGCACGACTCGTTCGGGTAGAGGTGCGGGATGATCAGGTGGCACACCCCCCGCGCGTGGAGCCGGTCGAGGGTGTCCAGGCTCCCCCCCAGCGAGTGCCCGCCCTCCACCGAGTGCAGCACCGCGATCTTCCCCGCCGCCATGATCCGGTCCAGGTCCCCGTGGCTCAGGGCGATCTCCATCACCGGGCCCCGCTCCGCGTTCACCCGGTCCACCAGCGCCTCAAAATGGTCCATGCACTCAAAGGTCAGGTCCACCGGGTCCCCCGCAAAGACATGGTCCACCCGGGACGACAGCTTGCGGA
>JAKPUV010000520.1 GCA_029554925.1 Candidatus Hydrogenedentota bacterium
GTCCTGTTTCGAGTCTCTGGTGCCTTGCCTTGTACTACACTTCTATGCTTTCTGGCTGTGTACTGGTACACTTTTCCGGGTGAAATCGCTTGCAATTGTCTGCAAGGTGTGTTATTCTTCCCTTGTCAGACAACATTTGAAACAAAGGACTTACGGCACCGCCAAAAAATGGCGTAGCTGGCGTTTCCTACCTCTTGGTTGCTTCGGGACGAAGAGGCCGGAGGTTCAAATCCTCTCACCCCGACCAGTTTTTTCCTCCCTCCCTTTTTCTCCGCCCGTTTTCCCTTTTCGGACGGCCATGCCTTCCCGGTTTTGAGCCGCTTCGCGGCGCCGTGGTAGGATGCCGCCACGGGATGGAGGTTTCCGGGCCGTGGCGCAGATGTTCGCCTATCTGGTCTTTCTCGCGGTTGCGGCGCTGGTCCTGGCGGCCGGCGCGGCGCAGGCGCTGTTTCCAGCCCTGCTTGCCCGGCTGTCGCTGACCCGTCTGCTGCAGCGCGTTTCGGGCTTCGTGCGGCGGAGGCCCGCGAACCCCGTGCCGCGCTGGCTGGTGCGGTGGACCCGGATCGAGGGGGTCCTGCTGCTGGCGCTGGGCGCGGTGTGGCTGGTGAACCTGCATCCGCAGGTCCGCCTGCTCCCGCGGCCGCCGTATGACCCCGCGCTGCACCGGTGGCAGGCGGAGTGTCCCGACGGCACGGGACTGGAGCGGCGGGAGATCGGGATCCTGACGGACGTTGTGCGGTCCTGGGCGGCGCGGGAGCGCGCGGTGGACTGCGTGGGCATGTGCATCGGGGTGGTCCACGGAGACAGGGGGTACTTCCTCGGCGTGGGGCGGACGCATGCCGGAGACGCCGCCGCGCCGGACGCGGACACGGTGTTTGAGATCGGCTCCATCACCAAGACCTTCACGGGCGCGGCCCTCGCGGCGCTGCTGGAGGAGGGCGCGGCGGGGCTGGACGACCCCGTGGCGGCGCTGCTGCCGGGGTGGGTGATCCCGGAAAAGGACGGGCGCCGGATCACGCTGAGGGACCTGGCCACGCACCGCTCGGGGCTGCCGCGGATGCCGGACCTGCCGATGCCCGGCGCGGTGGCGGACCTCCTGCTGATGCGCCGGATTGAGGACCCCTACCGCAACGGCACGGCGGAGTGGGTGCGGGGGTATCTCGCGGAATACGCGCTGCCGCGCGCGCCGGGGGACGCGGACGAGTATTCCAACCTCGCCATGGGCCTGCTCGGCCATGCCCTCGCGCAGCAGGCGGGGCTGCCCTATGAGGAGCTGGTCCGGCGGCGCGTGCTCGCCCCGCTGGGCATGGCGGACACCGCCGTCACGCTGGACCCCGGCCAGGCCGGGCGGCTGGCCCAGGGGTGCATCGGCCCCCTCGCCGTCGGCCCGTTCAGCCTCCTCTCCCCCATGCCGCCCTGGACCTTTGCCGACGGGTTTCAGGGCTGCGGCGCCCTGAAGTCCACGGCGCGCGACCTGTTGAAATACCTGCGCGCGAACCTCGCCGCCCCCGCGGGCCCGCTGGGCCCGGTGTTGGAACGCGTCCGGGAACCGCTGGCGGAGGTCTCCGGGCTTGACGGCTGCACCATAGGCCTGGCGCTGATGTCCATGCCCATCCGGGGCCTCGACGACGTGATGTGCTGGCACAACGGCGGCACGGGCGGGTACAGCTCCTTCCTGGGCTTTTCCCGGAAGCACCAGGCGGGGGTCGTGATGCTCGCCACCGGCGCCTGCGACGAGGGCCTCGGCCATGACCTCCTCCGCGCGCTGGCCAATGACGGCGGCGGTGCCGGACCGGAAAAGTAACCACCGATGAACACCGATAAACACAGATGAGGCGCGGGGGCGCTGCGGCGCGCTGAGCGGAGACTTCTCGCCTCCCAGAAAAGGATCAGTCTTCCTTTGTTTCTGATGGGGGCTTGTTCTGGCTCCGCTGAAGTTACCCCCATTTTTTGGACAGTGGCTAAGTTAACATCTGGCGGCTTGAGCCGGAGGGCCGCCGGGGGGACAATGTCCCCAGAAGGAGTCCAAGAAATGGGCCAGACACGCAAGCGTCATTCGAAGGAGTTCAAGGC
>JAKPUV010000542.1 GCA_029554925.1 Candidatus Hydrogenedentota bacterium
ATGAATATCTAAGGTTAAGGGATCATCACATGCGCATCTTGGACCGTTTCAACGGCACCCCCCGTCTCTTTGCCCCGACATCCCGCCGCGCCAGCGCCCCCATCAAGGGCGCTTTTCTATTTGCGGCCCTGCTGACGGCCGCATTTGGCGCCTTGGCGGACCTGACAGACCTGTATGAAAGCGACGGGGTCCTCCGGGACCTGCTCGTGCTCCCCGGGGAGACCGTGGAGATTAACACCGGCTCAACGCCGCCAACCTTCCTGGTGGACTCCTTTCCCATCGGCTACCTTTACCGGGGCCGCGTGGTGGACGGGGCGGCGGTCTTCGACTTCACCGATGTCTACATCGCCGACGGCGTGGCCACCACGGTGCTCGGCAACCGGCCGCTGGTCATCTCCGCCTCCGGCGACATGACCGTGGGCGCGTCCTTTGACGTGTCCCGCGGCAAGGCCGGCGGCGGCGCGGGCGGCGCGGGCGGCGCGGCGGGCACCGGCGGTGTCGGCGGCGCCGGCGGCGGCGGCGGCGTGGGCGGCGCGGGCGGCGTGGGCGGCGCGGGCGGCGATGCGAACCCCGCCTCGCAGGTCGGGTTTGACGGCGGTCTGGGCCTGGGCGGCGGTCCCGGGCTTCCCGGCAATCCCGGCCAGTCCGGCGGCAGCGCGCCCGCTTCCGGCGGTGCGGGCACGGCGGGCTACGGCAATCTTCCCGGCGCGGGCGGCGCGGGCGGCGCGGGCGGCGACAACACCGGCGGCGCGGGCGGCGGCGGCCAGGGGTCCACGGTGGTGGGCGCGGGCGCGGCGGCCAAGACGCGGGCCGGCTCCGGCGACGGCCGCGGCGGCCAGCTGACCAATCTCTCCCTCGGCGGCACAACGATCATCTACGGCCAGGTGGGCGACGACGGATCCAACGGCAACACGGGCGGCGCGGCGGGCTCCTCCAACGCCACGGCCGGCGCCCCCGGCGCGTCCGGCGCACCCGGTGCCTCCCCCTCCTACAACGTGGATCCGAACACCCTTGAGCTGGCGGCCGGTCCCGGCGGCGGCGGCGGCGGCGGCGGTGCGGGCGGCGGCGGCGGCGGCGGTGGTGGCGGCGGCGGCGGCGGCTCCGGCGGCAACGGCGGCGGCGGCGGCGGCAGCACGAACTTCGCATCGTTCACCCTGTTTGGGTTCACGGTGCCCGAGACCAAGGTGGGCGGCGGCGGCGGCGGCGGTTCCGGCGGCGGCTCGACGGGCCAGGGCGGCGCGGGCGGCAGCGGCGGCGGCGGCGGCGGTGTGGGCGGCGGCACGGGCAGCCAGGGCGCCACAGGCACGGCCATTGCGGGCGGCGCGGGCGGCGGCGGCGGCGCCGGGCAGGGCGACATCGGCGGCCTGCTGGGCAACGGCGGTTCGCCGGGCACGGCGGGTCCGGGCGGCTCCGGCGGCAGCGGCGGCCAGGGCGGCGCGGGCGGCTCCGGCGGCCAGGGCGGCTCGGGCGCGCCCGGCGGCGGCGCAATCGTGCTGGCGGCGAAGGGCCTGCTGCGCCTGACCCCGGGCGCGCTGATCGACGTGTCGGCGGGCGCTTTCCAGTCCGGCGGCGCGGGCGCGGCCGGCGGCTCCGGCAATGCGGGCGCGGCGGTTTCCGGCAGTCCGGCGTCCGGCGGGGTGGGCGGCGAGCCCGGCAAGCCCCTGCTCTACAACATCATTCCCGAGTTCCTGCGCGGTTTCTTCGATTTCCTGCTTGGCGGCGCGGGCGGTGACGGCGGCAACGGCGGCCAGGGCGGCCGCGGCGGCGCGGGCGCGGCTGGCGGCGCTGGCGGCGCGGGCGGTGCGGGCGGCTACGGCGCGCCCGGCATGGTCAAGCTGCAGGGCTCCGTGGTGCAGATTCCGGAGGACGCGGGCAACCGCGCCCGGGTGCTTGCGGACAATGCGGGCAGCGCGGCCCCCGAGAACAACGGCAAGTTCACGCTGATCTCCAACATGCGGCCGGACCTGGTGTCGGCGGCCCTTCCGCAGTTCAGCACGCCGAACGTGCACCAGGGCGCGACGCGCAACGACGACGTCCTGCGCGAGTTCAACTCCTACACCCTTGGCAACAGCCCGGTGATTCCCGGCCTGGTGGGCGGCCCCGCCGCCAACGGCTGGTGCGTGCCGGCCTTCTGGAACCAGGCGGACGTGGACGCCCTGGGCACAACGGGCACGCTGGACAACCTGGTGTGGTGGGTGTTCCCCAGTGTATTCGACGGGTTTGACCAGGTGGTGCTCAAGAATGCGGGCGCCTCGGGCACGCTTCAGGAAGTGACGCTGAAGGTCGGCGCGCTGAACCGGCGGCTCATCCGCGGCAACGGCGGCGTCACGGGCGAGCTGCAGCCCGGCCAGTACTGGACCATGACGGTTCCGGCGGGCACGCCGGTCGAGGTGAGCTTTGACGGCGAGGGCGCGGGTTCCGAGGGCAGCATCTACGAGTCCGACGGGAACCTGGGCGACTTGGTGGTTTCGTCCGGGGCGATTGTGGTGGACACCGGCGTCACCGGCGGCGCCCCCGGCACGATGGATGCCGGCGGCACGGTGTACACCGCCCGGACCGACCTCCGCTATGAGACGGGCCAGGAAGTGGCCGTCTTCGAGTTCGACAACGTGAACGTCTCCGGCGGCACCATCACGGTCACCGGCGAGCGTCCCCTGTCCATCGCCGCGCGCGGCGACATGGAATGGGGCATTGACATCACCGTGCCCGCGGGCACCCTGGGCGGCGGCGTGGGCGGCTCCGGCGGCTCCGGCGGTCTGGGCGGCGACGGCGGTCCGGGCGGCGCGGGCGGCACGGGCGGCATCGGCGGCGCGGGCGGCCGGGGCGGCGGCGCGGACAACATCCGCGGCGCGCAGGGCAACGGGGAGAACGGCTATCCCGGCCTCGCGGGCACCGCGGGCACGGGCGGGCAGCCCGGCGCGTCGGGCAGTTCCGGCGGCGACGGTGGCCTGGGCGGCCGGGGCTTCGGCCTCAACGGCCTGCGCGGCCAGGGCGGCGCGGGCGGTCTCGAGGTGCTCGGCGGCGCGGCGGGCAATGCCGGCGCGCGCGGCGAGCAGTATGCGGGCGGCACGGGCGGCGATGTGAGCTGGGGCGCCTTTGCGTTGCCTTCCGCAGGCGCGGACGGCGGGGCGAATCCCGGCGGCAACGCGCCCGCGGGCGCCACACTCGGCGCGGCGCAGCCCGGCGCCCCGGGCGAGCTCGGCGGCACGGGCGGCAGCGCCTCCTACGCGAGTCTGTCCACCGTGGCGAACTCGCTGACCCTGGTCGCCGGTTCGGGCGGCGGCGGCGGTGGCGGCGGCTCCGGTGGTGGTGGTGGCGGCGGCGGCGGCGGCGGCGGCGGCGGCTCCGGCGGTTCGGGCGGCGGCGGCGGCGGCGGTGCCGGATATGACAATAGCCTTATTCCGGCCCTCACCACCCGCACGAGCGCGGGCGGCGGCGGCGGCGGCGGCGGTGCGCCCGGCATCGGCGGCGACGGCATGCGCAACAGCAACAACGTGTGGCCTCCGTCCCCGGCGGGCGGCGCGGCCGGCGCCACGGGCGGCACTGGCGGCTCGGGCGGCACGGGCGCCCCCGGCGGCCTGGGCGGCGAGGGCGGCGTGGGCGCGCCCGGCGGCGGCGCGGTGGTTCTCGCCGCGCGCGGCCTGCTGCGCATCAGCGCCCCCAGCACGCTCGACGTCTCCGCGGGCACGCCGCTGGGCGGCAGCGACGGCGCCGCGGCGGGCACGTCCCCGCAGGGTCCGACCTCCGGCCAGTCCGGCGTGGCGGGCAGCGCGGGCGGCCAGGTGCCGGTGGCCGGCATCGGCGTCGGCATCGGCAAGGGCGGCGACGGCGGCACGGGCGGCACGGGCGGCGCGGGCGCGGCCGGCGCGGCCGGCGGCGGCGGCGGCCAGGGCGGCACGGGCGGCTACGGCCTGCCCGGCATGGTCAAGCTGCACGGCTCCGTGGTGGTTGCGGGCGCGGCCTCGCTGCGCGGGGCGAACGCCCTCAACGGCGATCCGGACCGCAACGGCGGCTACACCGTCATCTCCAACATGAACGAGACGGCGCGCGCGCTGCACGCTCCCGTGAAGGCGACGGCCGCCCTGGTGGGCGGCGCCACGGCGCACGACGCCCTTCTGAAGGCGCTCAACCCCTATGTGGGCGGCAAGACGCCGGTGATTCCCGAGCTGGACGGCGGCCCCGGAAGCCGGGGCTGGCTCGCGCCGGGCTACTGGAACGACGGGCAGGAGGCCCCGCTCTTCAACGCCGGGAACGGCCTGGAGTTCCGTGTCCTCCGCGTGGCCGACGGTTCGTCGCCCTTTGACGGCTTCGACCAGGTGTTCATCCGCAACACGAACGCGGCCGGGAACATCGAGAACGTCAGCATCATCGTGGGCGTGAACGTGGCCATGCTGATTGACGGCGAGCTGCACACGGCCGGCGTGCTGGAGCCGGGCCAGACCTGGAGCACCACGGTGCCGGCGGGCGCGTATGTGAACGTGCCGGGCGCGAGCGGCGACCCGGGCGACGGCCCGACGGCGCAGTTCATCGCCACGCCCACCTCGGGCGCGCGCAACCTGGTGGTTCAGTTCGTGGACCAGTCCGATCCGGGCACCGAGCCCATCACGAGCTGGCTGTGGAACTTCAACGACGGCTACACCAGCACGGAGCAGAACCCGGTCCACACCTTCACCAGCGCGGGCGTCTACACGGTCTCGCTGACCGTGCAGACCAGCGTGGGCATCAGCATCGAGACCAAGGGCAATTACATCACCGTGACCGACCCGGTCGGCCCGACGGCGCTGTTCACCAGCGGCCCGACGTCCATCAAGACGGGCGACACGGTGTACTTCGGCGACCTGTCGCAGCCCGGTTCCATGCCCATCACGGCGTGGGCCTGGGACTTCGGCGACGGCCAGACCAGCGCCGACCAGAGCCCGAGCCACGCCTACACCGCGGCCGGGGTCTACACCGTCACCCTGACCGTCACCACGTCGGCCGGCACGGACGAGGAGGTGAAGGCCGACCTCATCACGGTGAGCGACCCGAACGGGCCGGTCGTGGACTTCACGGCGTCCCCGACCCTGACGGTCACGGGCACGCCGATCCAGTTCGCCGACCTCACGCTGCCCGGCGACGCCCCGCTGGCGTCGTGGCAGTGGGACTTCGGCGACGGCGCGCAGAGCCTGGTCAAGAGCCCGGTCTACGCGTATCCCGCGCCGGGCGTCTACTCCGTCACCGTGACGGTCACGGACACCAACGGCCTGACCGGCGTGCTGGCCAAGCCGGACTTCATCGTCGTGTCGGCCCCGAACGGGCCCACGGCCGACTTCACCGCCGCGCCGACCACGGGGCTCGCCCCGCTGACCACGCAGTTTGTGGACCTCAGCCTGCCGGGCGGCGCGCCGGTCACCACGTGGGAGTGGGTCTTCGGCGACGGCCAGACCAGCAACCTGCCCGCGCCGGAGCACACCTACGCGGCGGCGGGCGCCTACAGCGTCTCCCTGACCGTGACCACGGCCATCGGCACCAGCTCGGTGACCAAGCCGAACTTCGTTGTGGTGACGGCCCCCGGCGGCCCGGCGGCCGACTTCACCGCCTATCCGACCGCGGGCAAGGGCCCGCTGACGGTGCAGTTCGCCAACCTCTCCACCGCCGGAAGCGCCGGCATCACCCAGTGGGCGTGGACCTTCGGCGATGGCCAGACCAGCACCGAGCAGTCCCCGCGCCACACCTACGGCGCCCAGGGCAGCTTCCCCGTGACGCTGACGGTGACCGACGCGAACGCCAACACCAGCCAGGTGACCAAGGTCAACTACGTGGTGGTGTCCGCGCCGACGACGCTGACCGCCGCGTTCACGTCCGACGTGACCTCCGGCACCGCGCCGCTGACTGTCATGTTCACCGACCAGTCCATTGAGGGCCAGCAGCCCATCACGGGCCGGCTGTGGAACTTCGGCGACGGCGAGACCAGCACGGTGCAGAACCCCGTCCACATCTACACGGAGTCGGGGAACTACACCGTGACCCTCACCGTCAGCACCGCCTCGGGCAGCGACGCCGAGACCAAGCCCGCCTACATCAGCGTGGGCCAGGGCGTGCCCGCCGCGGGCGCGGCCGGGCTGGTCGCGCTGGCGGCGGCCCTCGGCCTGCTGGGGGCGCGCCGCCGCCGGAAATAGGCGGCCGATCCCGGCCCTGACGGACGCGTTTTCGCGCCGCCGGACTCTTTGCGGGTCCGGCGGCGTTTCCTTTGCGCGACGGCGCGGGTGCATCGGCCCGCCCCCCCGCGCTAGAATCAGGCCTTTCCCAGCCGAACAGGAGAGAATCACCATGCACGGAACCTCCCCGGCCGCCCTGCTGAGCGGCCTGCTCTGTTTCGCGTCCCTCTGCCCCGCCGCCGCCGCCGGATGGAAGGAGACCGGCGCCGCCCTGCCCGACGACCCGCTCGGCGTGCGCATCTTCCAGCTGGACAACGGCCTGGAGGTGTACATCTCCGAGAACCACGACACACCGCGCTTTTACGCCGAGATCGCCGTGCGCACGGGCAGCAAGTACGACCCCGACCGCACCACCGGCATGGCGCACTACATGGAGCACCTGCTCTTCAAAGGCTCCGAGCGCCTCGGCACGGCGGACTATGCCGCCGAAAAGCCCCTGCTGGACGAGATCGAGGCGCTCTACGAGGAGCGGTTCAACGAGAAAAACCCCGCGCGGCGCGACGCGCTCTACCGGCGCATCAGCGAGCTGTCGCAGCAGGCGGCGCGGCTGGCCGTGCCCAACGAGCTGGACCGGCTCTACCGCGCCCTGGGCGGCCGCGCGCTCAACGCCCACACCTGGCACGAGGAGGTGGTCTATAAGATAGACCTGCCGTCCAACATGCTGCGCCAGTGGGCGGCCATCGAGTCCGACCGGTTCATGCGCCCCGTGTTCCGCCTCTTCCAGACCGAGCTGGAGACGGTGTACGAGGAGATGAACCGCGCGCTGGACAACAAGGACCGGGTGATCCAGCTCGCCGTGGACGCGCTGCTCTACAAAAGGCACCCCTACGGGCAGAAGCCGACCCTGGGCACGCTGGACGACCTGCGCAACCCCTCCATCCGCACGCTGAACGCCTTCTACCGCGACTGGTACGTCCCGAACAACATGGCGGTCTTCCTCTCCGGCGATGTCAGGGCCGAGGAGGCCATGGCGGTGATTGACGAGTTCTTCTCCCCCTGGGAGGCCCGCGACCTGCCCGAACGGCCCACGTGGGACGACCCGCCGCCCGCCGCGCGCGAGGAGGTGCGCGTGCCCTTCCGCGGCGAGCCCTTCGTCCTGCTCGCGTTCCGCACGGCGCCCCGGAACCACCCCGACGCCGACGCCCTGCTCATGTTTGACATGCTGCTCGACAACGCCACCGCGGGGCTCATCAACATCAACCTGAACCAGCGGCAGGCCGTGCGGCAGGCGGGCGCCTTCCCCCTGCCCATGAACGACGGCGGCGCGCAGTACTTCTACGGCGTCCCCAAGCCGGGCCAGACCCTGGAGGAGGTCGAGCGCCTGCTGCTGGAGCAGGTGGACCTCATCAAGCGCGGCGAGTTCGAGGACTGGCTGGTGGAGGCCGTGGTCAATGACTTCAAGCGGAAGAGCAAGACCGACCTGGAGAACGACGAGGACCGCGTGCAGACCATGCGCTCGTCATGGATCGGCCTGGAGCCCTGGGAGCGCGCCGCGGGCAGGATCGCCCGGATGGAGAGGGTCACGCGGGACGATGTGGTCCGCGTGGCCAACCAGTATTTCAGCGGCGGGTACGTCGCCGGATTCCGCGAGGACGCCGACCGCGACCCCGTGCGGGTGGAGAAGCCGCCCCTGCCCCCGCTGGAGATAGACGCCGCCCGGCAGTCCGCCTTTGCGGCGGGGGTGCTGGCGATGCCCGCCCGGCCCATCGAGCCGCGCTTCCTGCGCGAGGGCCGCGACTACGCCCGGAAAGAGGACCCGCGCGGGGTCACGTTCTACCACGTGGCCAACCCGCTCAACGACGTGTTCACCCTCGCCCTCTCCGTGGAGCGCGGCACTGTCGAGGACCCGCTGATCGGCCTCGCCGCGCGCCTGCTCGACCGCTCGGGGGCGGGGGACCTCGACGCCGGGGAGCTGCGCCGGCGCTGGTACCGCCTGGGCACCACCTTCGACGTGGACGCCGGGGAGCACGAGACCTCCCTCATCCTCTCCGGCCTCGACGCGCACCTGGAGGAGTCGCTGGCCCTGCTGATGGACCTGGTGTGGAAACCCGCCGTGGACGACGCCTCGTTTGAGCAGCTCAAGGCCATCGTCCTCCAGCAGCGCGAGGACGCGCGCAAGGACATGCGGACCCTGGCCGAGGCCCTGGTCCAGTACCACCGCCACGGGGCCCTGTCGCCCTATCTCCGCATCCCCCCCTCGGAGGCCGTGAAGGCCATGACCGCCGCGGAGCTCCAGGAAGTCTTCCGGAGACTGTTCTCCAGCCGCCAGAGGGTGCAGTACACGGGCTCCCTGTCCCTGGAGGAGGTCATGGACCTCTTCCGGCGGACCCACCCCGTGCGCGGGCTCCTCGACGACGTGCCCCGGACCCTGACGCTGCCGGTGAGCGCGCCGCAGAACAGCCAGGTGTGGTTCCTCCACCGCGACGCCACCGCCCAGGCCCATGTCCAGCTGGAATTCGGCAGCTTCCTTTACGACCCCGCCCTCAGCCCGCAGGTGCAGCTCTACAACACCTACTTCGCCGACGGCATGGCGGGGATCGTTTTCCAGGAGCTGCGCGAGGCGCGCGGGCTGGCCTATGTCGCCGGGGCGCGCTACAGCCCCGGCCGCACGCGGCGCGACCAGAACCTCATGATGGGGCTCATCCAGACCCAGGCGGACAAGGCGGCCGACGCGCTGGGCGCCTTCACGGACCTCCTGGACAACATGCCCCTCCAGGAGAACCGCTTTGAATCCGCGCGGGAAACCCTCATCACCGGCTACCGCACCGGGAAAATCGGGTTCCGCCAGATCATCCAGACCGTGCGCGATTGGGAGCGCCGGGAGCTGGCCCCCGACCCCCGCGAGGCGTGGTTTGCCGAAATCCAGGAGAAGGGCACCCTCGACATGGTGTCGGCGTTCCAGCAGGCGCACATCGCCGGAAAACCCAAGCTCATCTCCGTGGTCGGTGACCGGACCGTGGTTCCCCTGGAGGACCTGAAGCGTTTCGGCGACTTCCGCGAGCTGACGCTGGACGATGTCTTCGTGAAGTGACCGGAGGCGTCACACGTACTCGACGGTGACCAGGCGTCCCCGCGCTCCAGGCGCTCGCGGAGCAGGGGGATGATCACCGTGCGCGGGAGGATGTGCTGCTGCTGGAAGCGCACGTCGTTGGACGCGGTGTTCGCCGCCGTGCCCACGATGAAGTTGACGCGGTCGGCGTTCTCCATGA
>JAKPUV010000558.1 GCA_029554925.1 Candidatus Hydrogenedentota bacterium
GCGGGCACGCACACGTCCTCGATGCCGGGGACCGGCTTCGCCAGGCCCGGGCGCCCGGTCAGCAGCGAGAGGCCCGCCTTGCGCAGGCCCCACACCAGCGCCATTTCCGCCGCGTTTGCGCAGACTTTTTTTCGCACGCCGGGGAACCGTTGCGCGAGCCCCGCGAGGCCGTCCCCCTCGTTGCCGTAGAACTCGACCATGAGAAAGATGCGGCAGGGCTTCGCGTCCAGCTCAAGAAAGTCGCGGGCTGGCTGGAAGGCGCGCTGTCCGCGCGTCTGGTCGAAGAGGACGTCATCCACATACTCGATGGCCACCGGCGCGAGGGCCTGGAGGGCCGCCGCCGCCTCGAAGGACTCGGCGGGGTCGTCAAAGAAGAGCACCGCCAGCCCCTTGCTCTTCGGCAGGGGCGTCACGCGCAGGGTTGCCGAGAAGACGATCCCCAGGGTGCCCTCGCTTCCGCCGATCAGCTTCGACCAGTCGGGGCCGGCCGCGCCGCGCGCCCGCAGGTACCGGTCGAGACCGTAGGCGGGCCAGCGCTTGCAGATGCCGTCGTGGAAGCGTTCCCGAATGGTGTCCCCCCGCGCGAGGATCGCGGCGTCGAGGGCCGCGGCGCCGGGCAGGGGGAGCGGCGTCCCCGGACCGAGGGTCACGACGGCGCCGTCCGCCAGGATGGTCTCCACGGAGACCGTGTGGTCCACCGTGGTGCCGTAGACCGGCGCGCGCGCGCCGGAGGAGTTGTTGCCGAGCATGCCGCCCAGGGTCGCGCGCGAGCTGGTGGCGACGTCCGGGCCGAAGGTCACCCCCATCGGCTGAAGGAAGGCGTTGAGCTGGTCGAGCACCACGCCCGCCTGCACGGCGACCGTCCCCTCCTCCGCGCTGTATCCGAGGATGGCCCGGTTGTGCCGGGCCAGGTCCGCCACGATGCCGCCGCCCAGCGCGCCGCCCGCCAGGCCGCTGCCCGCGCCGCGGGCGGTCAGGGGCATGCCCGCCTCCGCCGCGGCGCGCGCGAGGGCGGCCGTCTCCGCGGCGCTCCGGGGGAACGCGACGGCGGCGGGCTCCACGCGGTACACCGACGCGTCGGTGGCGTAGAGGGCGCGGGTCAGGGCGTCGCGGCGCACCTCGCATCCCGAGGCGCGGGCGACGGCGTCGCATTTCCTGTCAATGTCCATGAACGGTCGGGTTCTCCCGGTCCGCGGGGCGGTCAGTCCGCCTCCGTGTCGCCCATGCCGAGGTTCTCCACCTTGATCTCCACGCGCCCCTTCTCGCGCAGCAGGCGCGCCTCGTGGATGTGGAAGCCCTCGGCGGCCTCCACCTGCAGGGTGCGGTCAAACTTCGCGAGCAGCTCGTCGAGCTGGGGGCGGTTCTCCGTGTTCAGGCGGCGCGCCACGTCGGGGTGCACCTGGAGGATGAGCTGGCGCTCCTTCGTGCGGCAGAAGAGCCCCGTGAGCTGGCGCATGACGTCGAAGGTCATGGTGGTGACGCTGCGGACCATGCCGCTGCCCTCGCAGTAGGGGCAGGGCTGCGACAGCGCCTTGAGCAGGTTGTGCTTCACGCGCTTGCGCGTCATCTCGATCATGCCCAGCTCGCTCACCTCGCTCACCGTGAACTTGGCCCGGTCGCGCTTGAGCGCCTCGATGAACTTCTTCATCAGCGTCCGCCGGTTGGCCGGGGACTCCATGTCGATGAAGTCGATGACGATGATGCCGCCGAGGTCGCGCAGGCGCACCTGGCGCGCCACCTCGTCGGCCGCCTCCAGGTTCGTGTGGAACACCGTGTCCTCCAGCCCCTTCTTGCCGGTGAAGCGGCCCGTGTTCACGTCAATGGCGATGAGGGCTTCGGTCTGGTCTATGCACAGGTAGCCCCCGCTCTTCAGGTAGACCTTGCGGCGCAGCGCCTTGGTGATCTCGTCCTCAATCCCCAGCTTCTCGAAGAGCGGCAGGCGGCCGGCCTGGAACTTGGCCCGCGGCTTCAGGTGCGGCGAGTAGTGCTCCAGGAAGCTGCAGATCCGCGCGTGCTCCATCTCGTCGTCCACGACCAGCTTCTCAAACTCGTCGGTGAACAGGTCGCGCACCGCGCGCAGGATGACGCCCAGGTCCTCGCGCAGCAGCGCCGGCCCCTTCGCCGTGTCGAACTTCGTGCGCACGGCCTCCCAGGTGTCCTTCAGGTACTGGATGTCCTTCTCGAAGGCCTCTCGGCTCTTGCCCTCGCCCGCCGTGCGGCTGATGAGGCCCAGCCCCTCCGGCTTCAGCTCCTTCATCAGTTTGCGGATGCGGTCCCGCTCCGCCTGCCCGTCTATCTTGCGCGAGATGCCCAGCGTCTTCACCGTCGGCATCAGCACCAGGAAGCGCCCCGGCAGGGTGATGAAGTTGGAGAGCCGCGGGCCCTTGGTGCCCAGGCGGTCCTTCAGAACCTGCACCATGATGTACTGGTCCTTCTTCAGCATCGTCTCGATGGGCTGCTGCCGGGCGCGCTTCGCGCGCGTCTTCGCGCGCGGCACCCCGTCCACCAGCTCGATGTCGCCCGTGCCCTCGGCCCCCGCGATGTCCGACACGTACAGGAAGCCGTTCTTCTCCGTGCCGATGTCGATGAACGCCGCCTGGATCCCCGGCAGCACCGCGTCCACGCGGCCCCGGTAGATGTTGCCGACGATGCTGCGGTTTTCCTCGCGCTCGATCATGAGCTCGGCGAGGCGCCCCTCCTCCAGCACGGCGATCCGCGTCTCGAGGGGGTTCACATTGATTGCCAGATGTTTCTTCATTTCTTGGTCCGTTTTCCGCGCGGGCGCCCGCGCTCAGCCGACGGCGAGGCCCGGGCCGCGCGCGCGCACGTTGAACAGCAGGCCGACGCCCGCCATGGTGGTCATGTAAAAGGACCCGCCGTAGCTGAGGAACGGCAGGGGGATGCCCGTGACCGGCAACAGGCCGGCCGTGATGGCTATGTTAACAAAAACGTGGAAGGCGAGGACCGTCACGGTGCCCGTGGCCAGCAGCGTGCCCGTCATTTCCGGGCAGTCCCGCGCGAACATGAGCCCCCGCAGGAGGAACAGCAGGAAGAGCGCGATGACGGAAACGGCCCCCACAAAGCCGAACTCCTCGGCGAGGAGGGAGTAGATGAAGTCCGTGTGGTGCTCGGGCAGGTAGTTGAGCCGGGTCTGCGTGCCCTCGAGGAAGCCCTTGCCCGCGATGCCGCCGCTGCCCACGGTGATCCGGCTCTGGAGGGTCTGCCAGCCGCTGCCCTCGGGGTCGTGCTCCGGGTGGAGGAACGTGTAGATCCGCTGCTTCTGGTAGTGCTTCAGCTCGTAGAAGCCCCGCGGCTCCGTGGGCTTGTCGGGGTCGAATCCGCTCATCTGCCACCACAGGGCGGGGAAGACGGAGAGCCCCAGCAGCACCACGAGGGCCAGATGACGGATGCGGCACCCCCCCACGAAGAGCATCACCAGCACGAGCGGCCCCATGCAGGCCGCCGTGCCCAGGTTGGGCTGCTTGAGGATGAGCCCCATGGGGACCGCGGTCAGCAGGAGCGCCAGGAGGAACCAGTGGAACCGCCGTATGCGGGGCCCCAGCCGGGAAAGATACCAGGTGAGGAACAGGACCATCATGAGCTTGGACACTTCGGAGGGCTGGAGCCGGGCGGGCCCCAGCACGAGCCACCGCTCGCTCCCCTTGGCCTCGGTGCCGAAGAAGAGCACCGCCACCAGCATGAGGTTGGCCACGACGTAGAACAGCGGGGCCGCCGCCACGATGAAGCGGTAGTCGAAGCAGGCGACGAACAGGGCCACGCCGGCGCCGGCGAGGAAGTACGCCATCTGGCGCTTGAAGTAGATGATGTCGCTGCTGCGGCTGGCGCTGTACAGCAGGGTCCACCCCACCGCCGCCAGCAGTACCGTGGCCAGCGCGAGAAACCAGTCCACGCGCTTGAGCGCGCGCCAGTCGAAGACCCGCACGCTGATGTCCTGGTACTGGATGAGGGGGTTGCCGGGCATGGTCACTCCTCCGCGGCCGGGGCGGGGGCGGGCGTTTCCGGCCCGCGCTCGCCGTAGAAATAGCTGATCACTTCCTTCGCGTGCGGGGCGGCCGCCGAGCTGCCGTGGTGCCCGTGCTCGATCAGGATGCACAGGGCGACGCGCGGCTCGCGGTCGAGGACCCCCGCGACAAACCACGCGTGGTCGCGCATGTGCCAGGGGATGTCCTCCTCCGTCGCGTACTGCTCGTGGTGCGCCAGCGACATCACCTGGGCCGAGCCCGTTTTTCCGATGATGTCAAAGCCCGGAAGGAACGCCGCGTGGCCCGTGCCCGTCGGGGGCGGCGGGCCGTCCTCCACGCAGCGGCGCAGGCCCGCGCGCACCGTCTCGACGGTGGCCTCGCTGAACATCGGCTCGGAGACGAGCGGCCCCGTCTCCCGCGCCATGAAGGGGCGCACCCGCCGCCCGCCGTTGACGATGCACGCCATCATCACGGCGTTCTGCAGCGGGGTGGTGCAGGCGCTGCCCTGCCCGATGCTGAGGTTCACCGTGTCGCCGTTGTACCATTTCCGGTCCCACTCCTGCTTGTCGGCGAACACGCGCTGCTTCCATTCGCGGTCGGGGATCAGGCCCGAAGCCTCCCCGGGGAGGTCGAGTCCCGTCGCCTCGCCCAGCCCCATGGCGTGCGACCATTTGGCGATCTTGTCCACCCCCAGTTTGAGGCCCACATTGTAGAAGTAGACGTCGCAGGAGAAGGCCAGGGCCTCGTCCACGCTGGTGGTGCCGTGGCCCGACCGCTTCCAGCAGTGCCAGTAGCGGCTGGCGCCTTCCAGGGCGAAGCGGCCCGGGCAGAAGTGGGTGGTTTTCGCCGTGGCCAGGCCCTCCTCCAGGGCCGCGGCCGCCAGCACGATCTTGAACACGGACCCCGGCGGGTACACCTCGCGGAAGGCCCGGTTCGTCATCCGGTTGGGCTTCTTCCCCGAGAGCAGCTCCGCGCGCTCCTCGTTGTGCCCCCGCGTCACAAACACGCCCGGGTCGTATCCGGGGCTGCTGGCCATGGCGAGCACCCCCCCCGTGTCCGCGTCCAGCGCGACAATCGCGCCCACCTCGCCCCGCAGCAGCTCCTCGCACTTCCGCTGGAGCCCCAGGTCCAGCGTCAGGTGGAGCGCCCCGCCCGATTTCGGCCGCACAGGCGGCGCCTCCACGTCGAGCAGGTGGCCCCGCGTGTCCCGCCGCGCGATGTAAGGCCGCCCCGTCCGGTCCGTGCGCAGCTGCGGCTGGCCCGACGCGTACTTCGTCACCAGCATGTAGCCGTCCTGCCCGTGCAGCAGCTTCTCATACTGCTTCTCCAGCCCATCCTTGCCCACGAGGTCGCCCAGCTTGTAGCCCTCCTCCCGCCAGGCAGAAAGCTCCGTGTCGTTGATCTCCCCGAGGAACCCCAGCAGCTGGCCCGCCGTCTCCCCGTAGTGGTAGCGCCGCTGCGGGCGCACCACCGTCGAGAGGCCCGGCAGCGCGTGCTGGCGCTCCTCCACGCGCACAAAGTCCGCCCGCGTCAGGTCGCGCTTGAGGGGGATCTGGGTGAACGGCGCGCCCCGGTGATCCTCCACGCGCTTCAGCAGCCATGCGGGGTCCACCCCGATCAGCTCGCCGATTTTCCCGGCCACCTCCTCCAGCCGCTCCCGGGGGCATTCCCCCGGCACGAACACGGCGTCCGCGCAGGCCCGGTTGTCCGCGAGAATCTCCCCGCCCGCCGCGCAGATGACGCCCCGGTCCGCCGCCAGGCGCTTCTGCGACACGCGGTTTTGGTCGGCCATGCGCGTGAACTCGTCCAGGTTCACCACCTGCAGCCACCAGAACTGCGCCCACAGCACCGCCATGGCGAGGGTGAGGCCGACGCCGATCATCTGGACGCGGCTCTCCACCCCCTCGTAGCGCTGGGGCTCGTTGCGGCCGGGCATGGCTCAGCCCAGCTCCCGGCTGAACACGTCGCGCTCCGGGCGCCCCCACACCGCGTCGAGCAGCATGAGGACGACGGGGGTCACCAGGGTGGTGTAGAAGGCCGAGGGCACGGCCACGGCGCCCAGGGGGTACAGCAGCCCGAGCACGGGCTGCTGCGCGTACTGGATCAGGGTGAAGAGCGTCCCCTGCATGAGCGCGCCCGCGAAGACGAGCCCCGCCTTCACCGCCGCGTGCTCCGTCACGAGGCGCGTGGAGAGGCGCCCCGCGAGGAAGCCCACCAGCACATAGCACAGCACGTGGTGCCCCAGCACCGAGCCCACCGCGATGTCCTGGTACAGCCCCCCGATGACGCCGGTGAACATGGCGCGCTCCTCGCCCTCGTGGATGGCGAAGAACACCACCATCACCAGCACCAGGTCCGGAAGCACCCCCTCCAGCCGGAGCAACTCCGGCCAGTTGGTCTGGAACAGCGCGAAGAGCACCGCCCACGCGAACCACCACAGGTTGCGCCCGATGGACCCGCCCCGCCACCTCATGGCGCGTACCTTTCCTGCAGCGGGCGGGTGTCCGGGGTTTCCGGCGCCTGCGACGACGCGGCGTCCGGCGGCGGCGGCAGGTCCAGAAAGTCACCCTCGGGGCCGCCCACATACTCGGGGTCGTCCACCGCGCGCCGGATCAGGAACACCTCGTCCACGGCGTAGGGGTCCACCGCGGGCATCACCTCGGCGCTCTTCCACAGCGCGCCCGCGTCGTGCACCGCGCCGATGCGCCCGATGAGCAGCCCCGGGGGGAAGAGGCTCTCCGGGCTCGTGACCACCACGTCCCCCGGCCGGATGTCCTCCTTCATGTCGATGTATTCCATGGTGCAGATGCGGTTGAAGTCGCTGCCGTTCGCCTGCACCACCCCGTCATACGCCCGCACCCGGTTCCGCAGCACCATCGCGCCGATCCGGCAGTCCACATGGTGCAGCGTCGCCACCGTCGAGGTGAAGTCCGCCGTCTCCGTGACCACCCCCACCACGCCCTGCGGGCCCACCACGCAGGTGGCCGGCCGCACGCCGTGGCGGCTGCCCCGGTCAATGCGCAGCATGCCCTTGTAGGTCTCCAGGATCGCGGCGGGCTCCAGCGTCAGGCGCGGCGTCTCGCGGAGGTAGCGCGCCATCGCGCGCAGGCGCGCGTTCTCCCCCTCCAGCATGGCCAGCCGCGCCGTGTCCAGCTTCAGCTTGGCCGTCTCCCCCCGGAGACGGGCGGCCTCCGCCAGCGCGCCCTCGTAGTCCGCCACATAGCGGTAGGCGCTGCCCAGGCGGTCCGCCGCCGCCTTGCGGACCTTTTGGAAGGGGTAGGCCGTCGTGGTGACCACGCGCATGACGCCCCGGCGCACGAGGGAGGATTCGGTGCCCCGGACCAGCGACACGGAGCACGCCAGCACCAGGGCCGAGAGCACGACCACCGGCCGGTGCTCGCTCAGTATGCGCCCAATGTTCAGCAACGCAGGGGTTCTCCACGCGCCCGCCCGCCGGCGTCCGGCGCGGGCGCCTCAGGCGCGTCAGACTTCCTCGGGCTTGAAATGCTTCAGCTCCTCCAGGAACTTGCCGCCCCCCAGCACCACCGCCCCCAGCGGGTCCTCCGCCACCGTCACATGCAGGCCCGTCTCCTTGTGGATCAGCTCGTCCAGCCCGCGCAGCAGCGCGCCGCCGCCCGCCAGCACCACGCCCCGGTCCACGATGTCCGCCGACAGCTCCGGCGGCGTCCGCTCCAGCGTCACCCGCACCGCGTCCACGATCGCGCTCACCGGCTCCTGCAGCGCCTCGCGGATCTCCTCCGACGTGATCGTGATCACCTTGGGCAGCCCCATCACCTGGTCGCGGCCCTTCACCTGCATCTCCAGCTCCTCCTTCAGCGGGAACGCCGACCCGATGGCGATCTTGATGTCCTCCGCCGTCCGCTCGCCCACCATCATGTTGTACGTGCGCTTCAGGTGCTGGATCACCGCCTGGTCCATCCCGTCGCCCGCCACGCGCACCGACTTCGCGAACACGATCCCGCCGAGCGAGATCACCGCCACCTCCGTCGTCCCGCCGCCGATGTCCACGATCATGCAGCCCTGCGGCTCCTGCACCGGAAGCCCCGCCCCGATCGCCGCCGCCATCGGCTCCTCGATGATGTACACCTTCTTCGCCCCCGCCTGCACCGCGCTCTCCACCACCGCGCGCCGCTCCACCGCCGTGATCCCCGACGGCACGCTCACCGCCACCCGCGGCCACGCCAGCCGCCGGCGGTTGTGCACCTTGTGGATGAAGTAGCGCAGCATCACCTCCGTGATCTCGAAGTCCGCGATCACCCCGTCCTTCATCGGCCTGATCGCCACGATGTTCCCCGGTGTGCGGCCGATCATGTGCTTCGCCTCGTTCCCCACCGCCCGGGGAAGCCCCGTGTCCTTGTTGATCGCCACCACCGACGGCTCGCTCAGCACGATCCCCTGGCCCTTCACATACACCAGCGTGTTCGCCGTGCCCAAGTCAATGGCCATGTCATGCGAAAACAGGCTCGGAATGTAACGGAGTAGTCCAAACACAGTGCGCCCTTTCAGCGAAACGCGCCGCCGCCGCGGGCGCGGCGACGCCGATTGCAAATCTAAATCATGGAAAGTAAAGGACTTAACGGGTCCCCGCCGGATTGGCGATTATACCAGAAAACGGGGGGGAATCCAAACCCCCGTGCCCCGCCCCCGCCGCCCCGCCCGAACCCGCCAAAACCACGGCAAGGCAACGGCCCCATCCCCCGCCCGGATGACAGGTTATTTCGCCGGGGAAGCCGCGACTGCGGGGGCGTACCACTTCGCGTAGCACTGGTCGATGGCGTTGCGGAGCATGCGCTGGTGGGTGGCGGCGCTGGGGTGGACGCCGTCGCCGGCGAAGGTGCGGCCGGCGAACTCCACCCGGTCAAACGCGGCGTCGGGCATGGGGTGGTCCGGGTTGCCGCCGGGGAAGGGCGTGTAGTCGGGCGGGCCGCCGGGGGCGGGCGCGCCGGGGGGCGTGTCG
>JAKPUV010000560.1 GCA_029554925.1 Candidatus Hydrogenedentota bacterium
GCCAACGGCCTCGTCGCCGTCAAAGACCTCATCGCCGGCAAAGCCGTCCGCGAAAACATCGCCACCCGCGAGGAATACCGCCAGGCCGGCCGCGAAACCCAGACCACCGTCCCCCGCCAAGAAATGGTCGCCGTCATCCGCCGGATCCTTGAACAGGGGTAACACGACGTCACGACGGGCGAAATGACGCCCTCCCGCGCCCGCCAGAGCCCGCCGCCAACACGTCATGGCGAGCGAAGCGAAGCCATCTCGTTCCCGCCACGGATTCGCTTCCCTGTTCTCCCCAAACCACGCGCCCCCTGGGATCGCCAGGCTCCCCCCTGGCCTCTTGGTCTTTCCCGCGCGGGCCTGTCCATGGAACGTTTCCCGGAAGGCCAAGGGGAAGCTTGGCGTTCCCAGGGGGGCGGGACCTTGGTCCGTTACGCGTTGGGGGGGCCCTCGTTCCCAAGTTTTACTTGGGAACGCACTTGTCAGCGAAGCTCCGCTTCGCGATTGCTCCGGCGGGGAGGGCTCCCCAAGACACGCGCGCAAATGCAAAGCACCGCTTTGCCCGCAAGCCCTTTCCCAAGTAAAACTTGGGAACGAGGGGGAAGAGGCCAAGGGGAAGCCTGGCGGCCCCGGAAGACGAAACCGACGCCCTTCCGTTCAGGCACCTCCGTTCCCCGCCCGTCCCTCCCATCGGTGTTCATCGCTGTTCATCGGTGGTTCCCTCCCCTCTTCCTCCGAAGACCCGTCTGCCCCCCGTCACTCGTTCGTGTACTCGGTGACGGCGGCCTCGTCGAACACGGCGAGCATGATGGTGGTGCGGCCGTTGGTGGTGTAGACGAGGTAGATCTTCCCGTCCTTGCCCTGCACGGCGTAGGGGTAGGCGAAGTCGTTGTTACCCCCGGCGATGTCCCGCTTGAAGGGCCAGGTCTCGCCGCCGTCCTTGCTGACGGCGACCGTGAGCGGGGTGCGGTCGTTCATGTTGTTGTTGTAGATGAGCATGAGGTCGCTGTTGGCGAGCTTGATGAGCTCGACCGCCGCGTTGCAGTTGGGGAACTCCGTGTTGACGCCCTCGGACCAGGTCTTGCCGCCGTCGAAAGAGTCGCTGCGGATCATCCACCCCTCCGTCGTGGGCTCGTAGCCGCCGCTACGCCGGGTGAAGCAGAACAGGTGGTCGTCCGTGAGCTGGACGACCTGGGCCTGCTCGTTGCCCTTGGCGGAGTGGATGCGGCTGCTCTCGGTCCAGGTCTTCGTGGACGGGGTGTAGCGCAGGAAAAAGCAGGTGGTCTCGGGGGACGTGAACTCGCGGTCGCCGCCCATCTCCTTGTACAGCGGCAGGAGGTAGTCGCCGTTGTTCAGCACGATGGGCTGGCCGCGGACCATGGTGCCCTCCTCCCACGTCAGCATGAAGGAGTCCGACCAGGTCTCCGCGCCGTCCTTCGACACCTTCGCTTTCACCCGCGAAGTGCACCAGGTCTCCCCGAGCCGGTTCACATAGAACAGCCACACCAGCCCGTCGGGGGCCTGCCAGACCACGGGGTTGCCGTCGCCCTGGAATGGCGTGTCCGCGATGACCACCGGGTGGGACCAGCCCTCCTCCCCCGCCTTCCGGCGGGAACCGTAGACCGCCGTGTTGTCGTCATACTCGTTCTCGCCGCCGTAGTAGGCGATGTACAGGTCGCCGTTGGCGAGCTGGGTGATCGAGGCGGGGTGCTTGTACGGGCCGGGGTGCTCCTGCCCAAAGACCCGGTACGTCTCCACATTGGTCTTGAACATGGGAAGAACCAGCCCCTCGGTGGACGCGGCGTCGGCGCCGCACGCCAGCATGGTCACGGCAAGCAGAAATGACATGGGGGAATCCTCCTGTGCGCGGCGGCCCGGCCCGTCCCGGCCGCCGGTCTTTGCGCTTTCGATGGGGCTTACTCTACCATAGGACCGCAAACCAAGGGAGTCCGCATGTCCGGAACACACCACGAGACGCCGCGCGGCGACGGCGGTTTCCGCGCCGACTATCTGCGCCTGTGCGACTGGACGGAGCAGGCCGGCCTCGCACTGGAGGAGATGGACGGGCTGTGGTGGTGGCGGGCGGGCCTGCGGCGGCGGGCGGCGCTGGACGCGCTGCGGCTGCTGCCGAAGCCGCCGCTGCCCGCGGAGGCGGCGGCCGCCCTGCGCGCGCAGGCGGTGGAGGAACAGGTGCGCGTGCTGGAGGCGCTGGACCGCGGCGGGCTTTCGGGTGCGGAGGCGGTGGACGCGGTGAACGCGCAGTGCCGCGTTCTGGCGGGGGTCTACGGCGAACTGACGCGCATGGCGCGCAGCCCGTGGTGGCGGCTGGGCCTCGCGGCGCGGCGCGCGGCGGGGGCGCTGGGGATGAAGAAGCGGGCCTTCCGCATGCCAACGGAGGACGCGGCGGAGGTCATGGCGCTGTTCCGCGCCTGGCTGGCCTGGTCTGACTTCGAGGCGTGGTATCCGGACCGCCTGCCCGCAGCGGAACAGGGAGAAGCAACAGCCGCACCGGACAGGTCGCTTTTTGGCGGCATGATGACGGAACTGCTCCGGGACGGCGGGTATCCCCTGCTCCCCCACGTCTGGCGGGCCAGCGAGGCCCGCGCCGCCGCCCTCCGGCGGCAGCACTCCCCGGCCGGACCCGCCCCGCTGGTCTCGGTCATCATGGCCGCATGGAACCGCGAGGCGGTCATCGGCGACGCCGTGCGCAGCGTGCTGGAGCAGACCTGGACGCAGTGGGAGCTGCTTGTGTGCGACGACGGCAGCGCGGACGGCACGGCGGCGCGCGCGGAGGCAGCGGGCGATCCCCGGGTGCGCGTGCTGCGGCTGCCGCACGGGGGCGCGGCGCGGGCGCGCAACGCGGGCCTCGCGGAGGCGCGGGGGGAGCACATCGCCTACCTCGACACGGACAACCTCTGGCACCCGGCCTATCTGGAGACCATGCTCGCCGCCGTGGCGGGCCGGGGGCCGGTGTGCGCCTTCGCGCGGAGCGTGGAGGCAGTCGCCGGCGCGGACGGCCGGTTCCGGGTGCGCTCGGCGCGGGGGATAGACCACGACTACGAGCGGCTCCTGGTGCGGAACCATCTCGACCTGAACACGTTCCTGCACCACCGGGCGCTGTATGAGCGGCTGGGCGGGTTCACGGAGTCCCTGCCCAAGGGGCAGGACTGGGACCTCGCCCTGCGCCACACGCACAGCGTGGAGCCGGTGGCGGTGGACGCGCTGCTCGCCCTCTACCGGCGGCACCCGGACTGGGGGCAGCTCACGGACACCCAGCGCCACCGCGCGGGGTTTGTAGAGCGGATCGTCCGGGGCAATGTCACGCTGCTGGGCCGCGACGGCCTGCCGTCGCTGTCGCGGATCACGCCGCGTCCGCGCATGCTCGTGCTGGGGGCCGGCGCGGACGCCGCGCGCGCGCGCGCCCTCGCTGACACTCTCACGAGCCACGACATCGCCAAGGCGGAGGTTGTGGAGACGGCGGAGGGGGTCGCGGAGCGTCTGGGGGAGGCCGACGCCCTGTACGTCGTCGGCGGCGCGGCGCGGCTGCTCGTGGGACACCCTTTCCCGCAGGGCTTCCCCGTGTTTCTCGAAGACGCGCCCGAACCGGTGGCCCTTCCCGGCGCGGTGTTGCGGGAGACCACCTCCCTCGTGCTGCCCGGACTGGAGGGCGCGGGGTTCCCCGTGGGGGGATGGTGCCCCGATGCGCCTTCCTTCCCCCCGGCGGGCAGGACCACGCGGGAAGGATTCCGCGTCCTGCCGGTCGGCGGCACGGCCGAGGATGCCGGGCATTTCTTCAAGCGGCTGGACATGCGGCGCGCCGTCCCCTCCGCCGCCGACCCGTCATCCGGGGCGAACGCCGTGGTGATCGGTTTCTGCGGGGACACCGCCCCGGATCCCCGCCGGACGCATGATGCGGCGGTACTCGCCTTTGCCTCGGGGGTGTCCGTGATCGCCGCCCACGGATGCGGCCTCGACACGCTCATCCGGCGGGGCTGCGCGCACGGCGTGCGCGCGGGGGATTTCGACGCCCTGCGCACGGCGCTGGAGAGGCTGGAGGGCGACCCCCATTTGGATATGGTGACCGTTTCGGCCCGCCGCCTCTATGGGCGCACGGCCTCGCCCCGCGCGGCGGCGGTGCAGGTGTCGCTGCTGCTTACGGAGGCCCTGGGCCGGTCCGGGGAACAGGCTCTCAGGGTTTCGGCGCCGCCTTCAGCACGACAATAAGGTCCAGCGGGTCGTCCGGCGCCCCCTTCAGGTCCAGAACCAGTTCATCCCCCTTCTCCTTCACAGGCACCGGGGTGCCGTCCATGAGCGCCGCGGACTGAACCTTCACCACGCCTTTGGGGAGGGAGAGGCGGTTGCCCGGGCGCTTCAGAACATGCACGTACACCGTGTCGCCGCGCGAGGTGGAGCAGCCCCATTTCTCCGGACGGAAGGGTCCGCCCGTCGTCCCGTAGATGCTGTCGCCGTTTTTCGCCAGCCACGCGCCGAGTTCCCGGAGGCGGTCGGCCTGGCGGGGCTCAATGCGGCCGTCGGGCATGGGCCCCACATTCAGCAGGAGGTTCCCGCCGCCGCCCGCGGTCTGCACGAGGATGTCCACAACCTCCTTGAGCGACTTGAGCCTGTCGTCGGGCTTCCAGGCCCACTGGGTGCAGATGGTCATGCAGGTTTCCCACGGCCTGTCCAGGTTGAACGCGCCAACCTCCTGCTCGGGGGTGTCATAGTCGCCCGGCGCGAAGCCGGCCTTGGTGACCCCCTCCATGCCCTGGCGGCCCTTGCCCACGCGGTTGTTCACCAGCATCTTCGGGTCGAGCTCGCGGCAGAACCGGTAGAGGTCCCATCCGCGTTCGGCGTTCCACGGGTCCTCCCACTCCCCGTCGAACCACATGATCTGAAGGGGGCCGTATTTCGTCACGATTTCCCGGAGCTGCCCCTTCATGTAGGCGACATAGCGGTCCATGTCTGGCTTTTGCCCGTCCGGCAGCGCGTATCCCGGGCCGCCCTGCGCGCCGTTGGTGTTGTAGTCCGGCTGGTACCAGTCAAGGATGGAGTGGTAGGTGCTGAAGGCCAGGCCCGCCTCCCGGCAGGCATCGGAAAGCTCCCGGAGGATGTCCCGTTTGAAGGGGGTGGACAGGATGTCGTAGTCCGTGAGGGCGGAGTCCCAGATGCAGAACCCGTCATGATGCTTCGAGGTGATGATGACGTAGCGCATCCCGGCGTCCTTCGCCAGGGCCACCCACTCGCGGGCGTCGAAGCGCTCCGGGTTGAACTGTTTGTACAGCTGGTCGTACTCGGCGGCGGGCACCTTCGCCCCCCGGGACCAGCCGATCTCGGTGCCCCTGATCGAAACGGGGCCCCAATGGATGAAAAGGCCGAAGCGCATCTCCTGCCAGCGCGCGAGACTGTCCGGGTCCGCCGGGGCCACCTCCTGCGCCCCCGCCCCCGGAACCGCGCAAAGAACCGCGCACACCGCCGTGAAAAGAATGGGCGAACGCCTCATGACCCGTGCCTCCTCGCCTTTGCAGGCGCAACGTGCTGACGGCCGAAAAAACACACCGGGGAGAGCATACACCCGGAGACCGTCCCGCGCAACGCGCTCGATCCGCCTTGATCCGCCGGGCGCCGCGGGGTACAGTGTCCCCCATGCACTCCCCCGTCCGGCCCCAGCCCTCCCGAGAAGACAACCGGCGCGCCGCCCTGGCCATGTTCGGCGCGGCGGCCGGGTTTGCCCTCATGGCCGCGCTGGCCCACGGCCTGCGCGGCGACCTGCCGTGGCCGGTGGTGGCCTTCGCGCGGTGCGCGGCGATGCTGGCCGTGATGGCGGGGGTGCTGGCGGCGCGGCGCGCCCCGCTGGTGCTGCTGGGCAACCGCGCGCTGTGGCTGCGGAGCGTCTTCGGCACGTTCGGCCTGCTGACCACGTTCTACTGCCTGAGCCGGATGCCCGTGGCGGACACGGTGGTGATCTTCGCCATGAGCCCGCTGTGGATCGCCCTGATCACCGCGCGGCTTGACCGCATGCCCACGCCGCCGTCCACCTGGTTTCATCTGGCACTCGCCCTTTCGGGGGTGCTGCTCATGGAGCGGCCCTCCTTCTCGGCGGACTCCCTGCCGCTGGCCGTCGCGCTGGCGGGGTCGGTGGCCGTGGCCGTGGCCATGGTCAGCCTGAGCCGAACCCACGATTACCCGCGCGCGTCGGTCGTGACCCATTTCTCCCTCTTCGCGACCCTTGCCACCCTCGCGCTGGCGCTGTCGGGGGCGGGCGGGGCCCCGCCCGCGGGCGCGTGGGCCCCCGCGCGGCATCTGCCCGTCCTCGCCGCCATGGGCGTCTGCGGCACGGCGGGCCAGCTCCTGATGACGGCGGCGTACCGGCGGGGCCGGCCCACGCTGATGGCGCTGGTGGGGCTGAGCCAGATCGTGATGGGGGCGGGGCTCGACGCGGCGGTGTTCCATCACGGGGTGGACGCGCCCAAGGCGGCCGGCATGGCGCTCATCGTGCTGGGCATCACGCTCAACGCGCGCGGGGGCGCGGCGGAGGCGGGATGACGGAAGGGGGGATCAGGCGCCGGGCCGCGGGGCGCTCAGCATGCGGGCGATCTCGCTCAGCACGCGGTCGGCCAGCACGGTCTTGGGGATGACGCCGTAGGCGTCCGGCTCGCGTTCGCGGTGGACCAGCCAGGCCTCGCAGTCGTCGGAGCCGATGGCGCTGCGCGCGCCGCCGACGCGGTTGGCGATGAGAAGGTCGAGGTTCTTGGCGCGCAGCTTGGCCGCGCCGTTCGCGGGCACATTCTCCGTCTCGGCGGCGAAGCCGACCAGCACCTGCCCGGGCCGGCGGCTGCCGCCGACGGCCGCCGCGATGTCCGGGTTCGGCACCAGCGGCAGCGTGAAGGCGTCCGTGCCGCGCTTGATCTTGGAGATGTGGGTGGTTTCGGGGCGGTAGTCGGCCACGGCGGCCGCCGCGATGAACACGTCGGCGCGGGGCACCAGCTCCATGACCGCGTCGTACATCTCGCGGGCGGTCTGCACGTCCGTCACCTGCGCCGCCGCGGGCAGGGGCTCGGTGGACGGCCCGCGCACGACCCAGACCCGGGCACCCCGGCTGAGGGCGGCCATGGCGAAGGCGCGGCCCATGCGGCCGGTGGACCGGTTGCCGATGTAGCGGACCGGGTCCAGGGGCTCGTGGTTCGCCCCGCTGGTGATGAGGATGGTGCGGCCGAAAAGGTCCTTGTGGGGGTTGAGGGCCATGGCGGCGGCCTCAAGGATGGTGTCCGTCTCCACGAGGCGCCCCTCGCCCTCGGTGCCGCAGGCGAGCCGGCCCTTGCCCGGCCCCACGAACAGCGCGCCGCGCCGCCGCAGCCGCGCGATGTTGTCCCGCGTGGCCGGGTGCAGGTACATGTTGGTGTTCATCGCCGGGGCGAAGAGCACCGGGGCGCGCGTGGCCAGCAGGGTCGTCGAGATCCAGTCGTCCGCGATGCCGTTGGCCGCCTTCGCAATGATGTTGGCCGTGGCCGGCGCGACCAGGAACAGGTCGGCCTGGCGGGCCATGGCGATGTGCTCCATGTCCGACGCGGTGCCGCGCTCCCACAGGCCGAGGATCGCCCGGCGGCCCGTGATGGCCTCCAGCGTCGCCGGGCCGATGAGCTTGCAGGCCGACTCGGTGAGCGCGGGGATCACCGCCGCGCCGCACTCGACCAGCCGCGACGCCACCTCGCACGCCTTGTAGGCGGCGATGGAGCCCGTCACGCCCAGCACGACGGTCTTGCCGGAGAAGCACCGCTTCATGGGATCACTCCGACTCCTCGTCGTCGGCGAAGAAGTCGCCCGACTCCTCCTCCTCGGCGGACCAGGTGAGCTTGTTCTCCAGCACCTCCTCGAGGGACGTGATGGTGGGCTTGCGGCCCCGGGCCGCCGCGCCGAAGCCGTGCGACTCGGTGCGGCTGATCTGGACGGAGCGCTTGCCCGCCACGATCACCAGCCGGTACAGGCTGTCAAACTTGTCCTTGAAATCGTCCACGCAGTAGGGTGCAGGCATCTGTGCAGGTCTCCGTGTCTTGGGTCATCCCCGGCCGCGCCGGGGTCATTCGCCTCGTCTTTCCGCCATGATGCGGAGAATCTCGTCCGCCGCGCGCGCCACCGTGTCGTTCACCACCACATGGTCAAACTCGCCCGCCGCCGCCATTTCCGCCCGGGCGTTGCGCAGGCGGACCGCGATGTCCTCCTCGCTGTTGGTGCCGCGCGCGCGCAGCCGCCGCTCCAGTTCGCCGAGGGAGGGCGGCGCCAAAAAAACGCCGACGGTCCCGGGGTGGAGCCGCTTCAGGCTGCGCATCCCCTGGACGTCGAGTTGCAGTAGTATATCACGACCCGCCGCCAGACAGCGCTCCAGCTCGCTGTGCAGCGTGCCATAGCGGTTCCCGTGGACCTCGGCCCACTCCGCGAACCCGCCCGCGGCCACACGCCTGTCAAACTCCTCCCGGGCAAGGAAGTGGTAGTCCCGGCCGTCCACCTCGCCTGGCCGGGGGGCGCGGGTCGTCGCGGACACGGTGGACACCAGGTGTTCCGCCCGGCGGCGCACCTCGTCGAGCACGGTGTTCTTTCCCGCGCCCGAGGGGGCCGAAAGCACGTACAGGTTGCCGCGTTGCATCACAAACCTACTCGATGTTCTGGACCTGCTCGCGCAGCTTTTCCAGCTCGGACTTGAGCCAGAGCAGCTCGCGGGCGCTGTCCAGGTCGCGGAGCTTGGACCCCGCCGTGTTGATCTCCCGCTGCATCTCCTGAAGCAGGAAGTTCAGGTCGCGGCCCACGGGCTCTGCGGACGCGAACAGCTCGCGCGCCCGGACGAAATGCGACCGCAGCCGCACCAGCTCCTCCGTCACGTCCATCCGGTCGGCCATCAGCGCCGCCTCCATCGCCACCCGCTCCTCCTTCAGCGCCGGGTCGGCGCAGATCTCGCGCATCCGCTCGCGCAGGCGTTCGATGTGGGCCGCCTGCATCTCCGGAACCCGGGCCTCCACCCGGTCCGTCGCCGCCGCCATGGCGTCAATACGCGCCCCCATGTCCGCCATGAGCTGGGCGGCCTCCGCCTCCCGCGCCGCGTTGTACGCCGCCAGCGCCGCCGTTAGCCCCTCCGTCAGGGCGGCCAGCAGCGCCTCCTGGTCCTCCTCCGCCTCCGCGTGGATGAACACCCCGTCCAGCAGGGCCAGCCGGTCCACCCCCAGGGGCGCGTCGCTCTGGAGCCCCGCCAGCGCGTTGAGCCGCTTCAGCCCCTCAATGTAGCCCCGCGCGGCGTCCTCGTCCAGCGTGACCCGCGCGCGGCCCGACGCCCCGAAGGCGCGGCGGATGAACACGTTCACCTTGCCCCTGGAAACCTCGCGCCGGACCACCTCGCGCAGGGGAGGCTCCATGGCGCTCCACACCGGCGGCAGCTTCACCATGCACTCCAGAAAGCGGCTGTTCACCCCGCTCACCTCGATGGTGATGCCCTCGCCCGCGTACTCGACGGTTGCCCGTCCGAACCCGGTCATGCTGCGCGCCATGGATGA